>NZ_RCNX01000065.1:0-31454 GCF_004307595.1 Pseudomonas sp. Sample_23 | reverse complement strand
ACGACCTTGCCAAGGTCGGGGTCGCGAGTTCGAGTCTCGTTTCCCGCTCCAATTTCACAAAAACGCCGATCAGTGATGATCGGCGTTTTTGTTTGTGCGCGTTTTGTGGCGGCAATAAAAAAGGACCTTTTCACAGGTCCTTTTTTATTTTGCGCCCGGTCATCAATGATCGGGCTCAGGCAGAGCTTTACAGCTTCGGCAACTGCCCGACACGCCCCATCATTTCCGTGACGATCTGCAGATCCAGCAGGAACTGCTCGACGGTCTTGAACTCGCCATCAGTGTGGCCGGTGTATTTGGCTTCAGGTCGCGCCAGGCCGAATTGCACGCCGTTCGGCAATTCGTGAACCGACGTCGCGCCAGCGGAAGTACCGAATTCCGACTTCATGCCGAGGTTTTCGCTGGCTACGGCAAGCAGCGCCTTGACCCATTCACCTTCGGGGTTGCGATACATCGGTTCGGCCACGGAATAGTCGAACGCTACAGCGACATGAGTCTTCTTGCTCCAGGCGTCAAGTTTCTCAGCGATCTCAGCCTTGAGCTTTTCCGGAGACTTGCCCTTCGGTACGCGCAGATTCACCGCCAGCTTGAAGGTTTTGTCATCCTCACCGACGTAGGTCAGCGAGGTGGTCAGTGGCCCCATGAACGAGTCGGAGAAACCGACGCCAAGTTTTTTGCCCAGATAATCCAGGCCCCAGTTGTCATCGGCATAACGTGCGGCGTCGGTGAACTGGTTGTGCTTGAGCGCGACTTTGCCATCCAGGCTGTTGATGAAGCTCAGCATCCGCGCGACCGGGTTGACGCCGGATTCTGGTTCGGAGGAGTGCGCAGAAACCCCCGTCACGGTCAGTTTGACGTCTTTGCCATCAACCTTTGCCGCGACTTCGAAGTCGCCGCCGTTGGCCTTGGCATAAGCGTCGCCGGCCTTTTGCAGACTGGCGGCGAGCTCGGCTGGCTTGTCGGTTACCAGTGTGACCACCGAAGCGGACGGAATCTGGTTGGTCGCTTTGCCGCCGGTCATCGAAATGATTTCCGCGCCGTTGCCTTCGCCTTTGCGTTTGGCAAAGTTGGCCATGACGGTGCCGTAACCTTTTTCGGCGATCACCACCGGATAACCGCCGTCCAGCGCCATGTTGTAGTTCGGCGTCGGGTTGCGTTCGAAGTAATAAGGAATAGCGTCGCCGCTGGTTTCTTCGGTGGTGTCGACCAGCAACTTGAAGTTGCGCGCCAGTGGCAGCTTCTCGTCCTTGATCACTTTCATGGCGTACAGCGCCACGACGATAGCGTTCTTGTCATCCTCGGTGCCGCGACCGTACATGCGATCGCCGATCAGCGTGACTTTGAACGGGTCGAGTTTGGTGCCGTCCTTCAGCACCCAGTTTTCCGGCGTCACCGGCACCACATCTGCGTGGGCATGAATGCCAACGACTTCGTCGCCTTTGCCGTCCAGAGAAATTTCGTAGACACGGTTATCGATATTGCGGAATTTCAAACCGAAGGATTCGGCGAGTTTCTGGATCTCGCCGGCAATCTTGATGAATTCCGGGTTGTCGTGTTGCTCCACGCCGTCCTTGCGGAAGGTCGGGATCTCGACGAGTTGGCGCAGGGTTTCCAGCGCGGCCTTGCCATATTTCACGCGGGTATAAATGCCCAGCAGACGGTGAATTTCATTCTGCTGTTCGGCGTTCAGGGTCTTGTTGTCGAGGAAGGCGCTAATGGACGGGTTGAGCTTATCCGTTTTGGCCAAGTCGCTTTTCGCCAGGCTGCCAAGGAAGCTACGGAAGTCCGTCAGGTTCTCGCCGTCGAAGGATTTCAGAATCGCTGCACTTTGCTCGGCAGTGATGTTGGCTTGTGCGGCGCTGGTAAACGCTGTGAGGCTGGCCATGACGAGCGTGGCAGCGGCCAGTTTTTTCAGGGAAAAGACCATGTAACAGGCATTCCTTTGCTAGAGATTGGGAAAATATGTCTGACGCTTGCGGCAGAAACATTTTGCAACCTACCACCATGAGCAGGTGAAGAGGGAGTCACAAACTTGATCTGTCGCACAGAAATGCAAAAGAGGCGCACAAATGAAAAAGTCCCGGCAACTGATGCCGGGACTTTTTTTGTGCGAGTTACATCGACAGCATCAGGCGGCCGGCAAATAGAATGAGGATGACGCCCATGCTGCGCTCGAACCAGTGTCCAAGGCGCATGAACAGCAGGCGCACTTTGTTGCTGGAGAAAAACAGCGCGACGATCACGAACCACAGCGCGTTGACGAAGCACATCCACAAGCCATAGAACGCCTGGATCTGCAGCGGTGTGCTGGCGCTGATGATCGTGGTGAAGATGGCCAGGAAAAACAGCGTGGCCTTGGGGTTGGTCGCGTTGGTCAGAAAACCGGTGCTGAATGCCTTGAACAGTGACTGTTCAACCAGCGGCTCATCGGCGGTTTTTTCGCCTTCGACGCTGCTCTTCGGTTTGCTGCGAATCAGGCTGACGCCCAGATAGAGGATGTACGCACCGCCGACCACTTTGGCGACGGTGAGCAGCCACGGCGTGGTGTGCATCAGGGCGCCGACGCCGAGCAGGGTATACAGCACGTGCACGGAGATTCCCGCGCCGATGCCCAGCGCAGTGCAGATGCCGACGAGCCGGCCGAAGCGCACGCTCTGGCGGATGGTCACGGCGAAGTCCGGACCGGGCGCCACCACGGCGAGAAAGTGGATGGTGGCCAATGCGAGAAACTCGCCCAGGTAATTGGAAAGCATGTCAGCTCCAGAAAGTCAGAGGGGAGGCATCGCCGCGATAGCCGACAAAGAACGACAGACTCAAACGCGGATCAGCCACGCCCGGAGTCACCGAGTGCATGCGCCGCGAATTGAACATGATGAAATCGCCGGGCTGCGGTCGTACTTCGAGGGCGGGCGGCCCCAGCAGCGACGGCTCGATGCCATAACTGTCGCCGCGCATTTCGTCGAATTGATCCGGGGTGATGTGGTCATTCCACATCTGCAAGGCGCCACCCTCGGTGGGCATGTTCAGGTAGACGTTGCAGGCAAATTGCGCCTCGAGGCTGCGCGCCTGAAAACTGTCCGGGGCGTCCTTGGCGAAGATGTCGTGATGAGCAAGAAAGCACACGCCGGGTTTGACCACGCGCGACAAGCCGACATACATCTTGCGCCCGTAGAGATTTTCCAGATGCGCGCCAGCGGGCCAGGACTCGTCGAGCATGCAGCGCAACGTGTCGATCGGCGAAGAGTAGGGCGCGCAGCGCTGGCGCAGTTCGGCGATGTTGCGGGTGGCGCGTTCGAAGTAATCCTCGATCAGCAGCGGCTGGTTTTCCGCCTCGTAGAAGGCCATGCCGATGCGTCCGATGCTCGGTGCGTTGATGTAGCCTTCAAAGCCCGGGGCGAGGATCTTGTCGCCGATCTCGATCGCCAGTGGCTCGGGGAGAAAGCGTTTGACGCGGATGGCGAGGACTTCTTCGTTGGCCAGTTTTTTTATGCACGTCTCATCGAGACGCTCGACGTCTAGCATCATTTGTTTTAGGTCCATCTATCGATAGTCAACGGAACCAGCGAGTGCGGTTCCCCGGCGTCGGACGCTGCGCGATGGCAACGTCCGAAATGCTCAATCCACGCTGTAGTGGACGGACAGCATGCCTTTCTTCTGCGAAAGGGACGCGATCGTGACTGTGCCCAGATCCTTCAGGCTGCGTACGTGGGTGCCACCGCAGCCATAGGCTGGCAGCTCACCGAAACTGATTTCCCGCGCGCCCTCGCGCAGTGAAGTCAGGCGCGGCAGATCGTGTTCGATCCACTGCTCGATACCGGTTTGCACGGTTGGCGCATCGACTTCTTCCGCGCCATCGCCCGGTTTGAATTGCACCCGGCCTTCGTCCGGCCAGTGGTGCGCTTTGATCGGCATCCAGCCCATGGCCTGAATGAAATGACCGATCAGGTGCCCGGCCGAGTGCATGCGTGTATTGAAGCGGCGGCGTTCTTCATCGATGCGGATGACGGTCATGCCCAGCGGCAGCGGGCGGTCGACGAAATGCACAATGCGCTCCGCTTCCTGCACCACGCGCGACACCCGGCTTTCACCGATCCAGCCGGTGTCGCAAGGCTGACCGCCGCCCTGGGGGTGAAACAGGGTAGCGCGCAGCACTACGGCGAATTCGTTCTCGTGGGGTGTGCAGTCGAGGACTTCGACATTCGCCTTGAGGTCGTCACTGTGAAAAAACAGGCGAAGCGTCATATTCCATGCCCTGATCGAAGTTCTGTTTTTATTATATGAATCGTGCAATAACGTGATAATCCGTTCGAACATCAAAGGACTTGTGCGTCGTGAGCATCAATCTTCCGCTGCCGCTGTTGGGTGAAATGGCGATTTTCGTCAAGGTTGTCGAGACCGGCAGCTTCTCTGAAGCGGCGCGGCAGATGGGTTCCTCACCCTCGGCGGTCAGTCGCAGTATTTCCCGCTTGGAAAAGGCGTTGGCCACGCGCCTGCTGCAACGCACCACGCGCAAACTGCGCTTGAGCGATGGCGGCGAAGAGGTGTTCAAGCGTTGCCAGGAAATGGTCAGCGCGGCCAGGTCGGTGATGGAAATCAGCGGCCAGTTCACCCACGAAGCCGAAGGTCTGGTGCGGGTCAGCGTGCCGAAAGCGGTGGGGCGCTTTGTGATTCATCCGCACATGCCGGAGTTTCTGCGCCGCTATCCCAAGGTCGACGTCGAGTTGTTGCTGGAAGATCGTCAGGTCGATCTGATCGATGATCATGTCGATCTGGCGATTCGCATCACTGATCGTCCACCGGCCGGTCTGGTCGGGCGGCAGTTGCTGACCATCGATCATTTGCTTTGCGCCACGCCGCAATACCTGGCCGAACACGGCACGCCGACGCATCCGCACGATTTGCTCAACCACAGTTGTATTTATCTGGGCGAAACGCCGAGCGATGCGCGCTGGAAGTTCAAGAAGGGCAGCAAGGCGGTGACGGTCGGTGTGCGCGGACGCTATGCCGCCAATCACACGGGCGTGCGCTTGGGGGCGGTGTTGCAGCACATCGGCATTGGCAGTCTGCCGTATTTCACGGCGCGTTACGCATTGGAGCAGAAGTTGATTGTGCAGGTGTTGCCGGACTGGACGTTTCTTGCCTCTTACCATGGCGGGTTGTGGTTGCTGCATTCACCGACGCGTTATCTGCCGCCGAAGTTGCGGGTGTTTATTGATTATCTGGTGGAGTGTTTGCAGAAGGAGCCGACGTTGGGTAGACCCGGAAAATCTGCCGGTGGGAGCAATGCGGCTGTGGCGTATGAGCTGCCGGAGAGTGAGGGGTTGCTTTGAGGTTTTTTTGTGGGGGGCTTGGCGGCCTTTGGGCCGACCAGGTTCTTGGGGTTTTGGGTAAATATCCGTTTCTGCGGGTGCTGCGGCTGGCGGTTTCGCCCTTACGGCGAGTCACTTTTTCAGACGCCAAAAAGTAACCAAAACGCTAGCTCCTGCGTTCGGCCCTCGCAGGCTCGGGTCCCTTCGCTCCGGGACTGATCCGGGCGCAGCGGCTCCGGTTTGCTTCGCTGCACCTCCTTCCGCTGTGTACGACTGCGTCGTACGGTCGCTGCGCTCCCACGCCCGGATCAATCCCTACGCTCAGCCTTCCGACGTCGTTTATGGATCAAGATCAAGAGCGGTACTCGAGCTTGCGCTCATTGTTTTGAGTGGTGAAAAGCGTGTGGTCTGCTTTGGATCTTTGTTGGATTCGCCTCTCACCCCAGCCCTCTCCCCGAGGAGAGGTAGCTGATTTGTGTGCTTTTCAAATCCCGAGTTCAACTCGGACTTTCACATCGACGTAACTCGCCCAAACACCTCGGTCAGTCCCCTCTCCCTCCGGGAGAGGGCTAGGGTGAGGGTGTTTTTGATCTAGAAAAAAAGGCCCGCATGGAATCACCAGTGCGGGCCTTTCGATTACCTGTCGATATCAGTGCTTGCTGTCCTGCGCAGACATGGCCAGCAGTTGTTTTTCCTGGTTCCAGTCGAACGGTTCGTCGTTCTGTTCGGCTTCGTAGCGGCGTTCTTCGAGGGCCTGGTAGAGGTCGATTTCTTCGTCGGAGAGGTAGTGCAGGCAGTCGCCGGCGAAGAACCACAGCAGGTCGCGGGGGATCAAGTGGGCGATTTGCGGGTAGCGGCTGATGACTTGGGTGAGGATGTCCTGGCCCAGGTATTGGCTTTCGATAGGGTCGATCGGCAGGGAGGCCAGCAGTTCGTCGAAGCGCTCGAGGAACAGGGCATGGCTTTCTTCGGGCACTTGTTCGGCCTCACCTACGGCGACCAGGATAATGCGCAGGTGGTCGAGCAACACGAGATGATCGGCAACGACGTTGGACACGAGATAAGTCCTCAAGAGCAAAACGGGCGCGGGAGTATAAAGCCCTCGCGCCGTTTTTTCACATAAACCGGGATCAGCGGACTTTGCCCTCTGCCTGGGTCAGTTCTTCTTTGACGAAATCATCGACGTCGATCACCTTGCGGCGGGCCGCTTCGGCGTCGCGCAGGCTTTGCGCTTCGACGGCTTGCAGTACGCCGGCTTCCAGTGCGGCATCGATGGCGTGTTCGCCGGCTGCCGGTTTGACCTGGCCGCTCTTCAGTGCGGTGTGCAGTTTCTTGTGCAGCGGTTGCGCGGCGTTAAGCAGGTCACTGGCGTGTTGCAGGGCGCCCACCGCATCGTCCGCCGATTGCGGGCGGTAGCAGCCGGCGAGCAGTTCTTCCAGCGCCGGATCGCCTTTGGCGCGACCGATGACCGCAGCGACTTCGGCGCCGAGTTTGTCCGATGGGCCTTTGTGACGGCGACCGAACGGGAAGACGATGACCCGCAGCAGGCAGCCGAAGACTTTGTTCGGGAAGTTGCTCAGCAGTTCATCCAGCGCACGCTCCGACTGGCCGAGGCTTTCTTCCATGGCCCAGCGGAACAGCGGCTCCATGTACGCCGGCGAATCCAGGTCGTGATAACGCTTGAGCGCGGCGGAGGCCAGATACAGGTTGCTCAGTACATCGCCAAGGCGAGCCGACAGACGTTCGCGGCGTTTCAGTTCGCCGCCCAAGAGCATCATGCTGAAGTCGGCGAGCATGGCGAATGCGGCGGCCTGACGGTTCAGCGCGCGGAAGTAGCCCTGACTGATCCTGTCGCCCGGCGCATGTTCGAAGTGACCAAGGCCGAGGTTCAGCACCAGTGTGCTGGCGGCATTGCTGACGGCAAAACCGATGTGCTTGAGCACCAGGCCGTCGAATTCCTTGAGTGCCTGATCCTTGTCCTCGCGACCGGCCAGGGCCATTTCCTTGAGTACGAACGGATGGCAACGGATCGCGCCCTGACCGAAGATCATCAGGTTGCGCGACAGGATGTTCGCGCCTTCGACGGTGATGAAGATCGGCGCGCCGTTCCAGCTGCGGCCGAGGTAGTTGTTCGGCCCCATGATGATTGCTTTGCCGCCGTGCACATCCATGGCGTGGCTGATGCATTCGCGGCCGCGTTCGGTGAGGTGATATTTGAGGATCGCCGACAGCACCGAAGGTTTTTCCCCCAGGTCCACCGCGTTGGCGGTGAGCATGCGGGCGGCGTCCATCATCCACGCGTTACCGCCGATGCGCGCCATGGCTTCCTGGATGCCTTCGAAAGCGGACAGCGGCACATTGAATTGCTCACGAATCTGCGCGTACTGACCAGTGACCAGACTGGTGAACTTGGCCGCGCCGGTGCCCACGGCTGGCAGCGAGATCGAACGCCCGACGGACAGGCAGTTCATCAGCATCATCCAGCCTTTGCCGAGCATTTCCTGACCACCGATGAGGTAGTCCAGCGGAATGAATACGTCCTTGCCGGAGTTCGGACCGTTCATGAACGCGGCGCCCAGCGGCAGGTGACGACGACCGATTTCCACACCTGCGGTATCCGTCGGGATCAGCGCCAGACTGATGCCGAGGTCTTCCTCTTCACCGAGCAGATGATCCGGGTCATAAGCCTTGAATGCCAGGCCAAGCAGGGTCGCGACCGGGCCGAGGGTGATGTAGCGCTTTTCCCAGTTCAGGCGCAGGCCGATGACTTCTTCACCTTCCCACTGGCCTTTGCAGATGATCCCGGTGTCGGGCATCGCGCCGGCATCGGAACCGGCCAGCGGACCAGTAAGGGCGAAGCACGGGATATCGTCGCCACGGGCCAGGCGCGGCAGGTAGTGATTACGTTGTTCATCGGTGCCGTAATGCAGCAGCAATTCGGCCGGGCCGAGGGAGTTGGGCACCATCACGGTTGAGGCGAGGTCACCGCTGCGCGTCGCCAGTTTCATTGCCACTTGGGAGTGAGCGTAGGCGGAGAAGCCTTTGCCGCCGTATTCCTTGGGAATGATCAGGGCGAAAAAGCCGTGTTCCTTGATATGCGTCCAGGCCTCGGGCGGCAGGTCCATGGACTGGCCGATCTGCCAGTCGCTGACCATCGCGCAGAGTTCTTCGGTCGGGCCATCGATGAACGCCTGTTCTTCTTCGCTCAGTTGCACTTTTGGATAGGACAGCAGTTTGTCCCAGTCCGGACGGCCGCTGAACAGCTCGCCGTCCCACCATACGGTGCCGGCATCGATCGCGTCGCGTTCGGTCTGCGACATCGGTGGCAGGGTTTTCTGGAACCAGTTGAACAGCGGCGCGGTGAAGTGTTTGCGACGCAGGTCAGGCAACAACAATGGCGCGGCGACCACCGCCAACAGGACCCAGAAGACAAACAGTAGCCAGCCCGGCGCGTGACTGAAAATCCCCATGGCGACCAGATAGGCCGCAACGATGCCCAGCGCGGGCAGCGGGGCGATGCGTCGATGGGCGAGATACGCCACGCCGACGATCAAAACCAGTATCCACAACAACAGCATATTCAGTCCTCCGTGAACCAAGGCAAATCGACCCTCCAGAGCTTAGACGGCATCTGCAAATAAGGGTGGTCAGAGCATGGTGATTGAAATCGTGGGAAACCCCGGATGGTTTTCGTAGGTTCGGTGGGCAACACGTGTGGGAAATCGTTCGTTGCTGCGCAGCTTTGCTTTCAGGTTTGGCCGAAACGTCGTTATCTCTGTGCTCAAGCTGTCGCTAGACTCGTGACTCATCCAGGAGATTGCCGCCATGCACGAATATCTGAGCCCCGGCCGCTTCATCGATAGTGACCACCCGGCGGTGGTGGAGTTCGCCGAGCAGCACCGCGATGCCAGTAATGATCCGCGTGAGCAGGCGATCAGTCTGTATTACGCCGTGCGCGAGGCGGTGCGATACAACCCGTACACCTTCAGCCGTGATCCGCAAACCCTGCGCGGCAGTTACGCACTCGCAGCAGGGGAGAGTTATTGCGTGCCGAAAGCCACGTTGCTCGCCGGTTGTGCGCGGCATTGCGGGATCCCGGCGCGCATCGGTCTGGCCGATGTGCGCAATCATCTGTCGACGCCACGTCTGCTCGAGTTGCTGAAAAGCGATGTGTTCGCCATGCATGGCTACACCGAGCTGTTTCTCGACGGCCGCTGGGTCAAGGCGACGCCAGCGTTCAACCAGCAACTGTGCGAGTTGTTCAACGTCGCAGCGCTGGAATTCGACGGCATCAATGACAGCGTTTTCCATCCGTTCAACCGTGACGGCGCGCAGTTGATGGAGTATCTGCTCGATCACGGCCAATTCACCGATGTGCCGGAAACCTTCTTCTTCGAGCACCTGCAAAAGTGCTATCCGCATCTGTTCAGTGAGCAACTGCCGGTGCTGCTGGGCGATATGCAGGCCGATTTGAGTCGCACCTGATCCGGCGTATGCTGGCCGTCCACTCACTTGCAAAGAGGCGGTCATGCTGAAGATCTGGGGACGGAAAAATTCATCGAACGTCAGAAAGCCCTTGTGGGCTGCCGAAGAGCTGGGCCTGGCGTACGAGGCCATCGATGCCGGCGGCGCGTTCGGTGTGGTCGACACGCTCGAGTACCGCGCAATGAACCCGAATGGCCGGGTGCCGGTGATCGAGGATGACGGTTTCGTGCTGTGGGAATCCAACGCCATCGTGCGCTATCTGCTGGCCAAACACGCCCCGGACAGCGCCTGGTATCCGGCGGATGCGCAAGCCCGCGCCGCAGCGGACAAGTGGATGGACTGGACCACTTCCAGTTTCGCCGGACCGTTTCGCACGGTGTTCTGGGGTGTGCTGCGTACGCCTGCCGAAAAGCAGGACTGGAAGGCGATCAACGCCGCGATCAAGGAATGCGATGAATTGCTGAACATGGCCGACCATGCCTTGATCAGCCAGCCTTATCTCTCCGGCAATGACATCGGCATGGGCGACATTCCGCTGGGCAGCTTCATTTACGCCTGGTTCGAAATGCCCATCGAGCGCGCTCCGCAACCGCATCTGCAAGCCTGGTATGAACGTTTGAAGCAGCGTGCGGCCTATCAGAAGGCGGTCATGACCGCGTTGACTTGATAATTACTATCGACACACTTGACTGTACTTGTGCGGCGGCGGCAAGCACCATTGCGAACTTGCGCCGCGGTTGTTTCCCTCGCCGCCCGCCCTTATTTACTTCTTTCCTTCCTTCTTGGTGCGTAAATCCGATATGAGTTCCGCTCTGTCCATCCGGCAGCTAACCAAAACCTACGGCAACGGGTTCCAGGCCTTGAGTGGTATCGATCTGGACGTCGCCGAAGGTGACTTTTTCGCCTTGCTCGGCCCCAACGGCGCCGGCAAATCCACCACCATCGGCATCCTCTCGACCCTGGTCAACAAGACCAGCGGCACCGTGAATATTTTCGGCCATGACCTGGACAAGAACCCGGCGGCGCTCAAGCGCTCGATCGGCGTGGTGCCGCAGGAATTCAACTTCAACCAGTTCGAAAAGACCTTCGACATCGTCGTGACCCAGGCCGGTTACTACGGCATTCCGGCGAAAGTCGCCAAGGAACGCGCCGAGCAGTACCTGACCCAGCTCGGCCTGTGGGACAAGCGCGATGTGCCGTCGCGTTCGCTGTCCGGCGGCATGAAACGGCGTTTGATGATCGCCCGTGCGCTGGTGCACGAACCGCGCCTGCTGATCCTCGATGAGCCGACTGCGGGCGTCGATATCGAACTGCGCCGTTCGATGTGGACCTTCCTCACCGAGCTGAACCAGAAAGGCATCACCATCATCCTGACCACGCATTACCTGGAAGAGGCCGAGCAGCTGTGCCGCAACATCGGCATCATCGACCACGGCACTATCGTCGAAAACACCAGCATGAAACAGTTGCTGGGCCAGTTGCATGTGGAGACCTTTTTGCTTGACCTGAAGAACGACTTGAGCGCGGCGCCGCAATTGCTCGGCTACCCGGCCCGATTGCTCGACGGCCACACGCTGGAGGTGCAGGTCGACAAATCCATGGGCATCACGGCGTTGTTCACCCAGTTGGCGCAGCAGAACATCGAAGTGCTGAGCCTGCGTAACAAAACCAATCGCCTCGAGGAGTTGTTCGTGTCCCTGGTGGAGAAAAATCTGTCGAAGGTGGCGGTATGAGTTCCGAGTTCGGTCCCAACCTCGTCGCCCTGCAAACCATTGTCTACCGCGAGGTCAAACGCTTCATGCGGATCTGGCCGCAGACCCTGCTGCCGCCGGCGATCACCATGGTTCTGTACTTCGTGATCTTCGGCAACCTGATCGGCCGGCAGATCGGCGACATGGGTGGCTTCACTTACATGGAGTACATCGTGCCGGGGCTGATCATGATGTCGGTGATCACCAATTCCTATGGCAACGTGGTCTCGAGCTTTTTCGGCAGCAAGTTCCAGCGCTCGATCGAAGAGCTGATGGTTTCGCCGGTGTCACCGCACACCATCCTGATCGGCTTCACCATTGGCGGCGTATTGCGCGGTCTGGCAGTGGGTCTGATCGTGACGATTCTGTCGCTGTTCTTCACAGATTTGCAGGTGCATCACCTCGGTGTGACCATTCTGGTGGTAGTGCTGACCGCGACAATCTTCTCGCTGCTGGGCTTCATCAACGCGGTGTTTGCGCGCAACTTCGATGATATATCGATCATTCCGACCTTTGTGCTGACCCCGCTGACTTACCTGGGCGGCGTGTTCTACTCGATCACTTTGCTGCCACCGTTCTGGCAGACCGTGTCGCTGGCCAACCCGGTGCTGCACATGGTCAACGCCTTCCGCTACGGCATCCTTGGTGTCTCGGATATCCGTATCGGCATCGCCATCACCTTCATGCTGGTGGCGACCGTGGTGCTGTATCTCGGCTGTGCGCGGTTGCTGGTGAGCGGGCGCGGGATGCGTACCTGATCCCGACCGCGTCGCTTTCTTCGCTAGCAGGCTCGCCCACATTGGAATGATGTTCTCTGTGGGAGCGAGCCTGCTCGCGAAGGGGCCAGCCCAGACACAACAAAAAACGGCCTCCCATAGCGGAGGCCGTTTTGCATTCACTTCTGCCGACTTTTCTTGCGCCGCCGCCATTGCCGCGCTACCCACCAGCGCCAGTACAGCATCACCAGAAAGTACGCGAGGACGCCCAGCACCAGACCGACGACCACCGAGCCCAACAAAAACGGCTGCCACAATGTCGACAGCTCACCGCTGATCCATTCCCAGGTCAGCTCGTCCGGCAGATGCCGCGCCGGCACATCCATCAGGAACGCCCCGGCCTGGTAGGTGCAGAAAAACACCGCCGGCATGGTGATCGGATTGGTCAGCCAGACCAGACTCACCGCGATCGGCATATTGCCGCGCACCATCACCGCCAATGCCGCCGCCACCAGCATCTGTGCCGGGATCGGCAGGAATGCCGCAAACAGGCCGACCGCCATCGCCCGGGCGACCGAGTGGCGGTTGAGATGCCAGAGGTTCGGGTCATGCAGCAACGTGCCGAGAAAGCGTAAGGATTTGTGTTCCCTGATGCTCGTCGGGTCGGGCATGTAACGTTTGAATAAGCGCCGGGGCATAAGGCTTCTCGGTCGGTTAAGGCGGCAAGTATGTCTGGATTCTACGAACCGCCCATTCAGACTTTGTGACAATTGTTGACGACGGTGGTGCCGCAGGCCCGCTATGCCTAAGGAGGGGACTCTCAAGGACGGGCATATGCGCACAGGGATGATGGCGCTGGCAGTCGGTCTGCTGGCCCCGGTTTTTTTGCCGGCCTTGCCGCCGGTCGGCTTGCTGGTAGTGCTGCCAGTGGTGGCGCTGATGCTGCTGCCGTTTCGCAGCTATCCATTGGCTTTTTTGCTGTTTGGTTTCACGTGGGCTTGTTTCAGTGCGCAGTGGGCGCTGACTGACCGCTTGCCACCGGGTCTTGACGGCGAAACCCGTTGGCTTGAAGGGCGGGTGGTCGGCTTGCCGCAACACAACGATGGCGTGGTGCGTTTCGAGCTGGCTGATGCGCGTTCACGCCACGAAAAGCTGCCATCGCTGCTGCGCCTGGCCTGGTACGCCGGGCCGGCGGTGAATAGTGGTGAGCGTTGGCGTCTGGCGGTGAAATTGAAGCGCCCGGGTGGCTTGCTCAACCCGGACGCTTTCGATTACGAGGCCTGGCTGCTGGCGCAACGGATCGGGGCGACCGGCACGATCAAGGATGGCCAGCGCCTGGCTGAGGCCCGGTATGCATGGCGCGACGGCGTTCGCCAGCGCCTGCTGGCGGCCGATGCGCAAGGACGAGAGGGCGCGCTGGCGGCGCTGGTGCTTGGTGACGGTTCAGGCCTCAGTCGCGAGGATTGGCAGGTGCTGCAAGACACCGGCACCGTGCATTTGCTGGTGATCTCCGGCCAGCACATCGGCTTGCTCGCCGCAGTGATGTATCTGCTGGTCGCCGGGCTGGCGCGTTTCGGAATCTGGCCGTTGCGCTGGCCATGGCTGCCGTGGGCGTGCGGCCTGGCCTTCACGGCGGCGCTGGGTTACGGCCTGCTCGCCGGTTTCGATGTGCCAGTGCAGCGCGCCTGCGTGATGGTGGCGCTGGTGCTGCTGTGGCGCCTGCGTTTTCGCCATCTTGGTGCGTGGTGGCCGTTATTGCTGGCGTTCAATGGCGTGCTGTTGTTCGATCCGCTGGCCAGTTTGCGTCCAGGTTTCTGGCTGTCCTTCGCGGCGGTGGCAGTGTTGATCTTCACTTTCGGCGGGCGGCTGGGGGCCTGGCGCTGGTGGCAGACCTGGACCCGCGCGCAGTGGCTGATCGCAATCGGCTTGTGTCCGGTGTTGCTGGCGCTGAGCTTGCCGATCAGCGTCAGCGGGCCGGTAGCCAATCTGCTGGCCGTTCCGTGGGTCAGCCTCGTGGTGCTGCCGCCGGCATTGCTCGGCACGCTATTGCTGCCCGTGCCTTATGTTGGCGAAGGGCTGTTGTGGCTGGCCGGTGGTTTGATCGACTGGCTGTTTATCGGGCTGGCGCTGATTGCCTGGCACTGGCCGGCGTGGATACCTGCCGCCATTCCACTCTGGGCGTTGATCCTGGGCAGCCTTGGCGCGATTTTATTGCTGTTGCCCCGAGGCGTGCCAATGCGACCGTTGGGCTGGCCGCTAATGTTGCTCCTGGCATTGCCGCCTCAAGAGCGAATAGAAGAAGGGCGGGCCGATGTCTGGCAACTCGACGTCGGCCAAGGCCTGGCCATCCTCATCCGCACCCGCCATCACGCGCTTCTCTATGACGCCGGCCCGCGTTTCGGCGAGTTCGATCTCGGCGAGCGAGTGGTACTGCCAGCGTTACGTAAACTTAATGTCCAAGCGCTCGACTTGATGCTGCTCAGCCACGCTGACGCCGATCACGCTGGCGGCGCCCGGGCGGTAATGCAGGGATTGAAGGTGCACCGCGTGGTCAGCGGCGATGCGCCAAACCTACCGCCGGAGCTGAACGCCGAAGTCTGCGCAAGTGGCGAACGGTGGCAGTGGGACGGCGTGCAGTTCCAGCTCTGGCAATGGTCGGCGGCCGATGACAGCAACCAGCGCTCCTGTGTATTGCAGATCGTGGCCAACGGCGAACGCCTGCTGCTCACCGGCGATATCGACACTCATGCCGAGCGCGTTCTGCTCGACAGCCCGCTGGCCGTGCCGACGCAGTGGCTGCAATCGCCACATCACGGCAGCCGCAGTTCATCATCGATGGCCCTGCTCAAAGCCTTGCAGCCCGAAGCGGTGCTGATCTCCCGTGGCCACGGCAACTCCTTCGGTCATCCGCATCCGACCGTGCTGGCGCGCTATCGCAAACAGGGCCTGCGCATCTACGACAGCGCCGAACAAGGTGCCATTCATCTGCAACTGGGCAGCTTCAAACCGCCGTGGACGATGCGTCAACAGCGGCGTTTCTGGCGCGATCCGCCGGTCCCGGGCCGTTGATCGGTGCCAGCATGGGTGCCACCTCACGGTCGTCGGGGCGGCGGGTCTTAATCGCGGATCGGTATGGTAAAGTGGCGCACTTTTTCGAGGGGACTGTCACTGTGTGGGAATTGGTCAAATCCGGCGGCTGGATGATGTTGCCGATCATTCTGAGTTCCATCGCGGCCATGGCGATCGTCGCCGAGCGCCTGTGGACACTGCGCGCCAGTCGCGTCACCCCCGAGCATCTGCTGGGTCAGGTCTGGGTCTGGATCAAGGACAAGCAGCTCAACAAGGAAAAACTCAAGGAATTGCGCGCCAACTCGCCGCTGGGGGAAATCCTCGCCGCAGGCCTGGCCAATTCCAAGCATGGTCGCGAGATCATGAAAGAGTGCATCGAAGAGGCCGCCGCGCGGGTCATTCATGAACTCGAACGCTACATCAACGCACTCGGCACCATAGCCGCCATGGCGCCGCTGCTCGGCCTGCTCGGCACCGTGCTGGGCATGATCGACATTTTCAGTGCCTTCACCGGCTCCGGCATGACCACCAATGCTTCGGTACTGGCCGGCGGTATTTCCAAAGCGCTGATCACGACCGCAGCGGGCCTGATGGTCGGGATTCCAGCGGTGTTCTTCCACCGGTTTTTGCAGCGCCGCATCGACGAGCTGGTGGTCGGTATGGAGCAGGAAGCGATCAAACTGGTGGAAGTAGTGCAGGGCGACCGTGATGTCGATCTGGCCGAGGGCAAAGCGTGAAATTCCGTCGCAAGCCCCGGGAAACCGTAGACATCAACCTCGCGTCGCTGATTGACGTGGTGTTTATCCTGCTGCTGTTTTTCGTGGTGACTACCACTTTCACTCGGGAAACCCAGTTGCGCGTGGATCTGCCGGAAGCGGTCAGCGGTTCGCCTGCCGAAGATCAGCAGGTCAAACAGCTGGACGTCGCGATCAGTGCCGAAGGCGTGTTCTCGGTGAACAACAAGATTCTGCCGAAGAATGATCTGGCGACGCTGATGGAAGCCATGCAGAAAGAATCCAACGGCGACACCAACATGCCGTTGTCGATCAGTGCCGATGGCAAGGCCCAGCATCAATCAGTGATCACCGCCATGGACGCGGCCGGCAAGCTCGGTTTCAGCCATCTGCGCATGACCACGGTCGAGGCGGCGCCGAAATCCTGATGAGCATGTCCGATCGCCTGCTCGCCGCGTGGTATCAGGGGCATCCGGCCCTGACGCTGCTGCGGCCACTGGAAATGCTGTATCGCCGTGTGGTGATCAACAAGCGTCAGCGCTTTCTCGATGGTCAAGGCGAGATCTACCAGTCGCCCGTGCCGTTGATCGTGGTCGGCAATATCACCGTTGGCGGTACCGGCAAGACGCCGATGATTCTCTGGCTGATCGAACATTGCCGACGCCGTGGACTGCGCGTCGGCGTGGTCAGTCGCGGTTACGGCGCCAAACCGCCGCAACTGCCGTGGCGGGTTGAGGCCGAGCACAGCGCCGAGATTGCCGGTGACGAGCCGTTGCTGATCGTCCAGCGCACCGGCGTGCCGCTGATGATCGACCCTGATCGCAGCGCCGCCGTCAAAGCCTTGATCGCCAGTGAACCGCTGGATCTGATTCTGTCCGACGATGGCATGCAGCATTATCGTCTGGCGCGGGATCTGGAGCTGGTGCTGATCGATGCCGCACGGGGCCTGGGCAACCAGCGCTGTCTGCCGGCCGGGCCGTTGCGTGAGCCGGTCGAGCGCCTGCAAAGCGTTGATGGCGTGCTGTTCAACGGTGCCCTTGATGATCGCGACGATGGTTTCGCCTTCCGCCTGCAACCTACGGCCCTGGTCAATCTGCGCAGCGGCGAGCGTCAGTCGCTCGAGCATTTCCCGCCCGGGCAAGCGCTGCATGCGGTGGCCGGGATCGGCAACCCGCAACGTTTCTTCAATACCCTCGAAGCGCTAGACTGGCGGCCGATCGCCCATGCATTTGCCGACCACGCCGAGTACAGCGTGCAGGCGTTGAATTTCACCCCGTCATTGCCGTTGGTGATGACCGAAAAGGACGCGGTGAAGTGCCGTGCCTTTGCTGCTGCCGACTGGTGGTATCTGGCGGTCGATGCCGTGCCGTCGCCAGCCTTCGTGGCCTGGTTCGACACTCAGCTGATGCGCCTGTTGCCGGATCGTCTGCTGCCTTAACTCTTTTATTTCTGGGAATGTTCATGGACACCAAACTGCTCGACATCCTCGCTTGCCCCGTGTGCAAAGGCCCACTCAAGCTCAGCGCCGACAAGACCGAACTGATCAGCAAGGGCGCCGGCCTGGCCTATCCGATCCGCGACGGCATCCCGGTGATGCTGGAAAGCGAAGCGCGCACCCTGACCACCGACGAGCGTCTGGATAAATGACCACAGCCTTCACCGTTGTCATCCCGTCGCGGTTCGCCTCGACCCGTCTGCCGGGCAAGCCGTTGCTGGATATTGCCGGCAAACCGATGATCCAGCATGTCTGGGAACAGGCGAGCAAAAGCAGCGCGACCCGCGTCGTTGTTGCAACTGACGATGCACGCATCGTCGAGGCATGCAAAAGCTTTGGCGCCGAAGTGGTGCTGACCCGTGAAGATCACAACTCCGGCACTGATCGTCTGGCCGAGGTCGCGGCTAAACTGGGCCTTGCGCCTGATGCGATCGTGGTCAACGTCCAGGGCGATGAGCCGCTGATTCCGCCAAGCGTGATCGACCAGGTCGCCGCCAACCTTGCTGCCCACACCGAAGCGCGCATGGCCACGCTGGCTGAGCCGATCGAAGACGTGGAAACCCTGTTCAACCCCAACGTGGTCAAGGTCGCCAGCGACATCAACGGCCTCGCGCTGACTTTCAGCCGCGCGACCTTGCCGTGGGCTCGCGATGCATTTGCCAAGAGCCGCGAGCAGCTGCCGCAAGGCGTGCCCTATCGCCGCCACATCGGCATTTATGCCTATCGCGCCGGGTTCCTCCACGACTTCGTGAGCTGGGGGCCGTGCTGGCTGGAAAACACCGAATCCCTCGAGCAACTGCGTGCCTTGTGGCATGGCGTGCGTATCCATGTTGCCGACGCGCTGATCGCGCCGCCGACCGGTGTCGACACCGTTGAAGACCTTGAGCGGGTTCGTCGCCTGCTGGGGGCCTGATGCGCGTTCTGTTTGTGTGCCTGGGCAACATCTGCCGTTCGCCCACCGCTGAAGGCGTGTTGCGCCACAAGTTGCGTGAAGCCGGGCTGGCCGATGCGGTCGAAGTGGCCTCCGCCGGCACCGGTGACTGGCACGTCGGCAACCCGCCGGACAAGCGCAGCCAGGCGGCGGCGAAACTGCGCGGTTATGACCTGTCGACGCAACGCGCGCAGCAGGTCAGCCGGGCCGATTTCGCCATCTACGACCTGATTCTCGCCATGGATAACAGCAATCTGCGCAATCTCAAGGCCCTGCAGCCGTCCACCGGCAGAGCCGAGCTGGATCTGTTTTTGCGTCGTTATTCCGGGCTGGTCGATGAAGTGCCGGATCCGTATTACGACGGTGATCAGGGTTTCGAGCAGGTGCTCGATCTGATCGAAGCGGCCTGCGACCAGTTGCTGATCGAAGTGAAGGGCCGTTTATGAGTTTGCAGGTGCAACCGCAAGTATCGTTGCAGGCCTTCAATACGTTTGGCGTCGATGTGCGCGCGCAGCTGTTTGCCGAAGCCCGCAGTGATGACGATGTCCGCGAAGCGCTGGCCTATGCCGCTTCCCATGACGTGCCGTTGCTGGTGATCGGCGGCGGCAGCAACTTGCTGCTCACGGCGGATATTCCGGCGTTGGTATTGCGCATGGCCACGCGCGGCATCCGCGTGCTCAGCGACGATGGCAGTCGCGTGGTGGTCGAGGCGGAAGCGGGCGAACCGTGGCATCCGTTCGTGCAGCACACGCTGGCCGAGGGTTTTGCCGGGCTGGAAAACCTCAGCCTGATTCCCGGCACCGTCGGCGCCGCGCCGATGCAGAACATCGGCGCCTATGGTGTCGAGATCAAGGACGTGTTTGCCGGCCTGACTGCGCTGGACCGCGAGAGCGGCGAGCTGCGGGATTTCAGCCTGGAGCAGTGCAATTTCGGCTACCGCGACAGTGTGTTCAAGCAGCAGCCGGGACGTTGGCTGATCCTGCGGGTACGCTTCAAGCTTGATCGCGCCGCGCACCTGCATCTGGAATACGGCCCGGTCCGTCAGCGCCTGAGCGAGCAGGGCATCGAGCAGCCGACGCCCAGCGACGTCAGCCGCGCCATCTGCAGCATCCGCAGTGAAAAACTGCCGGACCCGGCGGTGCTCGGCAATGCCGGCAGCTTCTTCAAGAATCCGCTGGTGCCCGCCGCTGTCGTCACGCAGATCAAAGCGCAGCACCCGGATCTGGTGGCTTACCCGCAAGCCGATGGGCAGATGAAACTGGCCGCTGGCTGGCTGATCGAACGCGCCGGCTGGAAGGGTTTTCGCGATGGCGATGCCGGCGTGCACAAGTTGCAGGCGCTGGTGCTGGTCAACTACGGCACGGCCACCGGCCTGCAACTGCTCGACCTGGCGCAACGTATCCAGAAAGACATCGCCGAACGGTTTCATGTCGAACTGGAAATGGAGCCCAACCGCTATTGAGGCTACGCTTGCCTGACGCCATCAAAAGCCCTGCACTGATGAAAAAGTGCAGGGCTTTTTTGTTAATGCTGGGTTAACTTAGCGAGCTAACGATACCAACCATTTGCTCCACCCAAAGGCCCGGTGCAGACGTTCCCGTCGGCGCAAGAGAGCCTGATTAGCCTGAGTCGATCTGCGCGAACCCACCGCTGATTTTCCGGCGGCAGATTGCTCGACCCCATAACCACTAAAAAATATGCGGGCGTGCCCATGATTACCCTGAAACTCAACGGTCAAGACCACTCCCTCGATGTCACCGAAGACATGCCGCTGTTGTGGGCGATTCGTGACATCGCCGGTTACAACGGCACCAAATTCGGTTGCGGCATGGGCCTGTGCGGCGCCTGCACCATCCATATCGACGGCTTGCCGGCACGCAGTTGCATCACGCCGATCGGCTCGGTGATCGGCCAGAACGTCACCACCATCGACAATCTCCACGCCGACCCGGTAGGCCAGGTCGTGCAGCAAGCCTGGCTCGACAGCGCCGTGGCTCAATGCGGTTATTGCCAGGGCGGGCAGATCATGTCGGCCACCGCTCTGCTGAAAACCAACCCCAACCCGAGCGACGAGCAGATCGAAGAAGCCATGGTCGGCAATATCTGCCGCTGCGGTACTTACAACCGGATCAAAACCGCGATCCGCCAGGCCTCCACCCAACTGAAGGGGGTGAAGGCATGAGCCGCGTCCCGAATGATTTCGCCCTGAGCAACCTCAGCCGCCGTGGTTTTCTCAAAGGCGTCGGCGCCACCAGCGCGCTGGTCCTCGCCGCGAGCTGGGGCTGGCAGGATGCGCTGGCCGATGACGCTGCGAAGAAGTTTGGCGCCGATGGCATGCCGAATGGCTGGATCGACGATCCCAAGGTCTACGTGAGCATTGCTGCCGATGGCAGCGTCACCGTGGTGTGCAACCGTTCGGAAATGGGCCAGGGCGTGCGCACCAGCCTGAGCATGGTGGTTGCCGATGAACTCGAGGCCGATTGGGCGCAGGTCAAAGTGCAGCAGGCGCCGGGTGACGAAGTGCGCTTCGGCAACCAGGACACCGATGGTTCGCGCAGTATGCGTCACTGGTACGAGCCGATGCGGCGTTGCGGCGCCGCCGCGCGGACCATGCTTGAACAGGCGGCCGCTGCGCAGTGGAAAGTGCCGGTTGGCGAATGCCATGCGGAGCTGCACAAAGTCATTCACAAACCGTCCGGCCGCGAACTGGGCTACGGCGAACTCGCCGCTGCCGCCAGTGCGCTGGCAGTACCGGCGCGTGACAGCCTGCGTCTCAAGCAGCCGTCGGAGTTTCGCTACATCGGTAAGGAAGGCACCAAGGCCATCGACGGTGCCGATATCGTCAATGGCCGCGCAGTGTACGGCGCCGACGTGCATTTCGACGGCATGCTCTACGCCACTATCGCTCGCCCGGCAGTGTACGGCGGCAAGGTCAAAAGCCTCGATGACAGCGCCGCGCTGAAAGTCCCCGGCGTGCTAAAAGTCATGCAGATCGAAGGCCGGCCATTGCCGTCGGAGTTCCAGCCATTGGGCGGCGTCGCGGTTGTGGCCAGCAACACCTGGGCGGCGATAAAGGGCCGCGAGGCGCTGAAGATCGAGTGGGATGACGGCCCGAATGCCAGTTATGACTCGATTGCCTATCGCAAAGAGCTTGAAGCCGCGTCGCTGAAGGCCGGCAAAGTGGTGCGCAACACCGGTGATATCGACAAGGCCTTGAGCGGCGCTGCCAGCACTCTCGAAGCGTCGTATTACCTGCCGCATCTGGCGCAGGCACCGATGGAACCGATGGTTGCCATCGCCCGTTACAAGGACGGCGTCTGCGAAGCCTGGGCGCCGAGTCAGGCACCGCAGGTCACCCGTGAGCGCATCGCCGAACGCCTGGGCGTGCCGTTCGAAAAGGTCACCTTCAATGTGACATTGCTGGGCGGTGGTTTCGGGCGCAAGTCGAAACCGGACTTCGTCGTTGAAGCCGCGATCCTCGCCAAGGAGTTTCCGGGCAAGGCTGTACGGGTGCAGTGGACCCGCGAAGACGACATCCACAATTCGTATTTCCACACCGTGTCGGCGGAATATCTCAAGGCCGGCATCGACAAGAACGGCATGCCGTCCGGGTGGCTGCATCGCACCGTAGCGCCGAGCATCACCGCCTTGTTTGCGCCGGACATGAACCACGAAGCGGCGTTCGAGCTGGGCATGGGCTTTACCAACATGGCCTATGCGATTCCCAACGTCCGCCTGGAAAACCCCGAAGCCAAGGTACACACGCGGGTCGGCTGGTATCGCTCGGTGTCGAACATTCCCCACGGCTTCGCGATTCAGAGCTTCGTCGATGAACTGGCGCACAAGGCCGGTGAAGATCCGCTCAAGTACCAGATCAAATTGCTCGGCCCGGACCGGCAGATTGATCCTCGCACCTTGAGCGAAGAGTGGAACTACGGCGAATCGCCCGAGCGTTACCCGATCGACACAGGACGCATGCGCACGGTTCTGGAAACTGCCGCCAAGGCCGCCGGTTGGGGGCGCAAACTGCCCAAGGGTCGTGGTCTCGGTCTGGCGGTGCATTACAGCTTCGTCACCTATGTGGCGGCGGTGATTGAAGTCGAGGTCAAGGACGACGGTTCGCTGATCGTGCACAAGGCCGACATCGCCGTGGACTGCGGGCCGCAGATCAACCCTGAGCGCATCCGTTCGCAGTTCGAAGGTGCATGCGTCATGGGCCTGGGCAACGCTGTGCTCGGTGAGATCAGCTTCAAGGACGGTAAGGTCCAGCAGGACAACTTCCATATGTACGAGGTCGCGCGCATGTCGCTGGCGCCCAAGGAAGTCGCGGTGCATCTGGTGACGCCGCCGGGTGACGTGCCGTTGGGTGGCGTTGGTGAGCCGGGCGTGCCGCCGATTGCCCCGGCGCTGTGCAATGCGATCTTCGCCGCCACCGGCAAGCGCATCCGCAATCTGCCGGTGCGGTATCAGTTGCAGGGCTGGCAGAAGGCGCAAGCGTAATGGACAGCGTCGATCTCAACGTTCTGCGCAGCGTCCTCGAGTGGCGCCGCGCCGGACAGCGGGTGGTGCTGTTCAGCGTGGTGCAGACGTGGGGCACCGCGCCGCGCTCGCCCGGCGCCATGCTCGCCTTGCGCGAGGACGGCGTGGTGATCGGTTCGGTGTCAGGTGGCTGTGTCGAAGATGACCTGATCGCGCGGCTGCACGACGGCCGCATTGCCACCGATGGTCCGCCAGTGCAGATGATTACCTACGGCGTGACCCGCGAGGAGGCCGCGCGTTTCGGCCTGCCTTGCGGCGGCACCCTGCGCCTGACCGAAGAGCGCGTCGGTGACCCCGCGTGGGTGGCCGAGCTGCTGCAGCGTTGCGAAAACCATGAAATCGTCGCCCGAGAACTGAACATCGAAACCGGCGAGGTGCGGCTGGCTCCGGCGAGCAAGTCCGATTCGCTGGTGTTCGACGGCAAGACTCTGCGAGCGATTTATGGTCCGCGCTGGCGCTTGTTGCTGATCGGTGCCGGGCAGTTGTCGCGCTACGTCGCCGACATGGCGCGGCTGCTGGATTTCGAAGTGCTGATCTGCGATCCGCGAACCGAGTTCGTTTACGGCTGGGAAGAGCAGCATGGCCGTTTCGTCCCCGGCATGCCGGATGAGGCTGTGCTGAACATCCAGACCGACGAGCGCACAGCGATTGTCGCCTTGACTCACGATCCACGTCTGGATGACATGGCCTTGCTCACTGCGCTCGACTCGCCGGCGTTCTATGTCGGCGCGCTCGGCTCGCGGGTCAACAGCCAGAAGCGCCGGGAAAACCTCGCTCAGCTAGGCTTGTCGCAAGCATCGATTGATCGCTTGCACGGGCCGATCGGCCTGCACATCGGCAGTCATTCGCCGGCAGAGATCGCCTTGTCGTTGCTGGCGGAAATTGTCGCGATCAAGAACGGTGTGGAGCTGAAACAGAAAAAACCGCTGGAGGGTGCATGAGCCAATCCATCGCAGTGATTGTGCTGGCGGCGGGCGAGGGCAAACGCTTTCGCCAGATCGCCGGCCCCGACAAAGACAAATTGCTCGCTGACTGCACCGGGCGCGACGGCGCGGTTCGCTCGGTCATCGAGCAGGTGCTGATGAATCTGCCAGCCAGTCTCGACAAGCGTGTACTGGTCACCACCGAAGCGCGACCGCAGGCGATGCGCATGGCCCAGGCTTATGGCTGCGACGTGGTGTCGATCGAATCGACCGGCATGGGCGACAGCATTGCCGCAGGTGTTGCCGCTTGCCCGGGCGCTGATGGCTGGTTGATTGTGCTCGGCGATATGCCGTTTATCTTGCCTTCGAGTATCGAGCGAGTAGTTGCGGCGATGGCTGATGACGCGGTGAGTGTGCCGGTGCTGGGTTGCGAATTTGGACATCCCGTGGGGTTTGGTCGTTCGTTTGGCGCGCAATTGCAGGCGCTGACCGGTGACCGTGGTGCACGGCCGTTGTTTGCGCAGGGACGGGTGGTGGAAGTGGCGGTGGATGATCCGGGGGTGTTGTGGGATATCGATGTGCCTGAATCTTTGGGATTTCCTCATTCCTGAGTCATGTTGAAATCCCTTGTGGGAGCGAGCCTGCTGGCGAATGCGCTGGTTCAGTTACATGAATATTGTCTGACCCACCGCCTTCGCGAGCAGGCTCGCTCCCACAAAGGTTCCGGATGATGCTGGATTTCAGGCAATAAAAAGCCCCGCCAGGCTTTCCCAGGCGGGGCTTTTTATTGGCTTCAGGAATTACACGAGTGGTTTAGGCTCGTGCTCTTTTTCCTGGGCTTCTTCGCGCTGTTCAACTGCATCCTGAACGGAGCGTGGTGCTTCAGCGATCACCGATTCTACCGATGCTTCTTCCGCGACCGGGGCAGGGGCTGCCTCGACCACTTCAGCCGCAGCGGCTGGTTCGGCAGCCACAGGGGCCGCAGCGGCAGCCAGTTCGGCCTCCTTCTGCAGACGCTCGGCTTCACGCTTGCGACGACGCACTTCACGCGGGTCGTTTGGCGCACGGCCGTTTGGCGTCAGGGCGCTGACCGGAGCCGGCGCTTCAACCACTGGCGCTGGCGCTTCGACTGCGGCTGGTGCTTCTTCAACCTGAGCTTCGGCAACCGGAGCTTCAACTACTGGTGTCGGCGCCGGCTCTGCTGCTGCAACTACTGGCTCGGAAACCATGGCTTGCGGCACTTCGGCTTCAGCGACTGGCGCTGGGGCTTCGGTGACGGCTGGCTCGGCAACCCAGTTGAACGCAGTCTGCTCTTCGCGAACTTCACGCACGGTTTTGGTCACGTTTTCGCTGACGGTTTCTACCGCTGGCTCAGTGACGGCCGCTGGTGCTTCAACGACAGCTTCCGGCTCGGCAGGCGCTTCAACCTGAGGCTGAGCTTCGCGGACCGGAGCGACTTCGATTTCCGGTGCAGCAGTCACTACCACTGGAGTGGTGGCTTCGACAACCGGCGCTTCGACTGGAGCAGTTTCCAGTGTGGCGGCGGTGGCGCGTTCAGCCTGCTCGTGGGCTTGGGCTTCTGCCGGAGCGCTGATGGTGCTGCTGGCAACGGCGGCGGTGACGGCCAGGCCAGCGGCCAGATCGGCAGTGCTTGGCTCGCCAGCGTTTTCAGCGGACTCGGATTCTTCCGAACCTTCGATCACGTTGCCGTTGGCATCACGTTGACGCTCGCGACGGTTGCTGCGACGACGCTGGCCACGGGAGCGACGACGTGGACGATCGCCTTCGGCGTTGTCCTGACCGTCTTCCGGCAGTTGCTCTTCGTTGTTGCTGTTCACTTCTTCTTCAGCGACGGCAGCAGCGGCCTGCTCGGCACGCGGTTGACGCTCTTCACGCGGTGGACGCGGAGCGCGTTCTTCGCGTGGCTGACGGGCCGGACGCTCTTCAGCGGTCACGGCAGCAACGGCTGCGGCTGCGGCTGGCGCGGCGTCCAGCGGCTCGCGCAGTTCACGCACGCGTTCTTCACGCTCGCCACGCGGCTTGCGATCTTCACGTGGGGCACGCGGTGCACGTTCTTCACGCGGGGCACGGGGTGCGCGCTCTTCGCGGGCTACCGGCGCTTCGCTGCGGGTTTCACGCGGCTCGCGGGCTTCACGTGGCTGGCGCTCTTCGCGCGGCTCGCGTGGTGCGCGCTCTTCACGTGGAGCACGTTCTTCGCGCGGCTTGCGTTCTTCATCGCGGCGACCGTTACGGTTGCGGCTCTGCTGACGACCGTTGCGGCGCTCTTCGTTGCGGGCAGGACGCTCGGTGGCAGCCGGTTTCGCAACCGCGACCGGTGCGGCTGGCTCTTCCTTGGTGGCGAACAGGCTGACCAGCGACTTCACCAGGCCCTTGAACAGGCTAGGCTCAGGTGCGGCAACCGGTGCAGGAGCAGGTGCGGCAGGTGCAACTTCAGTCGGCACCGGTGCATTGGCACGGGCCGGCGCGGTTTTCACTGCAGCTTCCTGGCGAACCAGAGTGCGAGTCGCAGCGGCTGGCTGGACTTCTTCGACTTCGGCAGCGGCGGCAGCGATTTCGTAGCTGGACTGGTTGGTCGCGGCTTCCGGGCTGTCGTCACGCAGACGCTGAACTTCAAAGTGCGGCGTCTCGAGGTGATCGTTCGGCAGAATGACGATACGGGCACGGGTGCGCAGTTCGATCTTGGTGATCGAGTTGCGTTTTTCGTTGAGCAGGAACGCAGCGACCGGGATCGGCACTTGCGCGCGAACTTCGGCGGTGCGGTCTTTCAGGGCTTCTTCTTCGATCAGGCGCAGAATGGCCAGCGACAGCGATTCAACGTCACGGATGATGCCGGTGCCGTTGCAACGCGGGCAGACGATGCCGCTGCTTTCGCCCAGCGATGGACGCAGGCGCTGACGGGACATTTCCAGCAGGCCGAAACGCGAGATGCGGCCGATCTGCACACGGGCGCGGTCAGCTTCCAGGCATTCACGGACTTTTTCTTCCACGGCGCGCTGGTTCTTGGCCGGGGTCATGTCGATGAAGTCGATGACGATCAGACCGCCGATGTCGCGCAGGCGCAACTGACGGGCGATTTCTTCGGCGGCTTCAAGGTTGGTCTGCAGGGCGGTTTCTTCGATGTCGCTGCCTTTGGTGGCGCGCGCCGAGTTGATGTCGATGGACACCAGGGCTTCGGTCGGATCGATGACGATGGAGCCGCCGGAAGGCAGTTCGACGACGCGCTGGAACGCGGTCTCGATCTGGCTTTCGATCTGGAACCGGTTGAACAGCGGCACGCTGTCTTCGTACAGCTTGATCTTGCTGGCGTACTGCGGCATCACCTGGCGGATGAAGGTAAGGGCTTCGTCCTGGGCTTCAACGCTGTCGATCAGCACTTCGCCGATGTCCTGGCGCAGGTAATCGCGGATGGCGCGGATGATCACATTGCTTTCCTGGTAGATCAGGAATGGCGCGGAGCGATCCAGCGAGGCTTCTTTGATGGCCGTCCACAGTTGCAGCAGGTAGTCGAGGTCCCACTGCATTTCTTCGCTGCTGCGGCCCAGGCCGGCAGTGCGCACGATCAGACCCATGTCGGCCGGAGCGACCAGACCGTTCAGCGCTTCACGCAGTTCGTTGCGCTCTTCACCTTCGATGCGACGGGAGATGCCGCCGGCACGCGGGTTGTTCGGCATCAGTACGAGGTAACGACCGGCCAGGCTGATGAAGGTGGTCAGGGCGGCGCCCTTGTTGCCACGTTCTTCTTTCTCGACCTGAACGATGACTTCCTGGCCTTCGCTCAGGACGTCCTTGATGTTGACGCGGCCTTCGGGGGCTTTCTTGAAGTATTCGCGGGAGATTTCTTTGAGGGGCAGGAAGCCGTGGCGCTCGGAGCCGAAATCGACAAAGGCAGCCTCAAGGCTTGGTTCGATGCGAGTGATACGGCCTTTATAGATGTTGGCCTTCTTCTGCTCGCGTGCACCGGATTCGATATCCAGGTCGTAGAGGCGCTGGCCATCTACCAGTGCAACACGCAACTCTTCGGGTTGAGTTGCGTTAATCAGCATTCTTTTCATGTAGTACCGTCGGTTTCCGGGCTGCCGGAAACGGCGTTCGGCACACACGACTTCTCACGGTCGGTGTCAGGTGCGTCGGGAGTGGTTGGCCATTCCCGTGTCCAGCGATGTGCGGCCAATTGGGCCGATACCGCGACGTACGCGTCCTGCTTGCTGTGGCTACTTAAGCACTCAGTCAGGAGGAGGAATCAACCAGCGGCTGTGGACGAGATGAAGCGTCTTGATCAAAGCTTGTTGCTACACAGTCCGGCGGTTGTGCATCTCCACCCTACACGTATCCCTGATAATTCGGGTGCTGCCGCGCGCAGAATCCGCAGCGGGTTGGCATTTACCGTGAGCTCCGAAAGGGGAGGTCACGCATCATGGCTAATTCAGGCGATGTTTCCGAAGCAATCGCTCGGGGTCATTCGCAGTCGACTGCACTTTGTGAACTGGCCTTGAATGTTGCCTGCCGGGCGAGTGAGAACTCTGCTCGGCGGTGTAATTCAGGCCTCATGTCACCTGCGCTCGTTACAACCGCAAACTCCACCGTTACGTAGCGAAAGCCCCGTAGGACGGCCTCGCGCCCTGGTGAATTGCGTTGGTCAGGGCCGGTCTTTGACCGTGGTTCCGCTGTCCAGGCCGCTTTTGGCGGCGTTCGCGACTATAGCAGCAATGATTAAGTGCTTCAATTCCATAAAAATTGTTATCATCCGCGGCATGACAACTACTGCCCCTTCGACTCCAGGCGTTCAACTGCTTGAAGTCTCGCCGGAGTATGCCGGCCAACGAATCGACAACTTTCTCCTCGCCCGGCTCAAAGGCGTGCCCAAGACCTTGATCTACCGCATTTTGCGCAAAGGCGAAGTGCGTGTGAACAAAGGTCGGATCAAGCCCGAATACAAGCTGCAGGCCGGCGATATCGTGCGCGTGCCGCCGGTTCGCGTGCCTGAGCGCGACGAACCGGTGCCGCTGGCCCAGGGGCTGTTGCAGCGCCTGGAAGCCTCGATCGTCTTCGAAGACAAAGCCCTGATCGTGATCAACAAGCCCGCCGGCATTGCGGTTCACGGTGGCAGCGGGCTGAATTTCGGCGTGATCGAAGCCTTTCGTCAGTTGCGTCCCGATGCCAAGGAACTGGAGCTGGTACATCGTCTGGACCGTGACACCTCCGGCCTGCTGATGATCGCCAAGAAGCGCAGCATGTTGCGCCACCTGCACGAGCAGTTGCGCGGCGACGGCGTCGACAAGCGCTACATGGCGCTGGTCCGTGGCAACTGGGCAACCTCGATCAAGCAGGTTCGCGCACCGTTGCTCAAGAGCAATCTGCGCTCCGGCGAGCGCATGGTCGAAGTTAACGATGAAGGCAAAGAAGCCCTGACGCTGTTCAAGGTGCTGCGCCGCTTCGGCGATTTTGCCACCATGGTCGAGGCGAAACCGGTTACCGGTCGTACCCACCAGATTCGCGTGCACACCTTGCATGCTGGCCATTGCATTGCCGGTGACAGTAAGTATGGCGACGAGGATTTCACCAAGGAAATCCGCGATCTGGGTGGTAAGCGCCTGTTCCTGCACGCCTACATGCTGACCGTGCCGCTGCCCGACGGCGGCAAGCTGAATCTGCAAGCGCCCGTCGATGAAATGTGGGCCAAGACCGTGGAGCGATTGAGTGCGCCCATCTGATTACAAGCTGTTGATTTTCGACTGGGACGGCACCCTCGCCGATTCCATTCATCGGATCGTCGAGGCGATGCACTCGGCGTCCGGGCGTTCCGGTTTCGAGCTGCGCGATGACTTCGCCGTCAAAGGCATCATCGGTCTCGGCTTGCCGGAAGCGATTCGCACCCTATATCCCGAAATCAGCGACGCAGAAATGCTCGCGTTTCGCGAGTACTACGCCGATCACTACATCGCTGCCGAAGCCGTGCCTTCGCCGCTGTTCGAGGGCGTGGTCGAGTCGATGGCATCGTTTCGCGAGCAGGGTTATCACCTGGCGGTAGCGACGGGCAAGAATCGTCGCGGACTGGATCGGGTGCTCAAGGCCAATGGCTGGGAAGATTATTTCGATATCACCCGCGCTGCCGATGAAACTGCCAGCAAGCCACACCCTCTGATGCTTGAGCAGATTGTCAGCCACTGCGGCGTACGCCCGGAGCAGGCTTTGATGGTCGGTGATTCGTCGTTCGATCTGCTGATGGCGCGCAACGCGGGGATGGATTCGGTGGCGGTCAGTTATGGCGCGCAATCGATCGAGTCCCTGCAGCAGTTCGAGCCACGCCTGTCGATCGACCGTTTTTCTGAATTGCACGCCTGGCTGGGTCAGCGGGCTTAATACGTTTTTGCTGGGGTAGATGGCATGACCGACGAATGGAAAGCACCGGCCAAGGCAAGTGCCGACGACGGTGACGCGAAAAGCTGGAAGCTGTTGGAAAAGACTTTGCTGGCCGGCGTGCAGGAACAACGCCGTTCGCGGCGCTGGGGGATTTTCTTCAAGCTGCTGACGTTTGTTTATCTTTTCGTTGCGCTGCTGCTGTTCACGCCGCTGATGGACATGGAAAAAAGCGCCACCCGCGGCCCGAACTACACGGCGTTGATCGAGATCGACGGTGTAATCGCCGACAAGGAGCCGGCCAGCGCCGACAATATCGTTGGCAGCCTGCGCGCGGCGTTCGAAGACAAAAAGGTCAAGGGCGTGGTCCTGCGCATCAACAGTCCGGGCGGCAGTCCGGTGCAGTCCGGCTATGTCTATGACGAGATCAAGCGCCTGCGTGCGCTGCACCCGGAGATCAAGCTCTACGCAGTGATTTCCGATCTTGGTGCTTCGGGCGCCTATTACATCGCCAGCGCGGCGGATCAGATCTACGCCGACAAGGCGAGTCTGGTCGGCTCAATCGGCGTGACAGCAGCGGGTTACGGTTTTGTCGGCACCATGGAAAAACTCGGGGTTGAGCGCCGCACCTATACCTCGGGCGAGCACAAGGCATTCCTTGATCCGTTCCAGCCGCAAAAGCCTGAAGAAACCGCCTTCTGGCAAAGCGTGCTCGACACCACGCACAAGCAGTTCATCAACAGCGTCAAGCAGGGTCGTGGTGATCGCCTGAAGGACAAAGAGCATCCGGAGCTGTTTTCCGGGCTGGTCTGGTCGGGTGAGCAGGCGCTGCCGCTGGGTCTGATCGATGGCTTGGGCAGTGCCAGTTCGGTGGCGCGTGATGTGATTGGCGAGAAGGAGCTGGTGGACTTCACCGTGCAGGAATCGCCGTTCGATCGCTTCTCGAAAAAGCTCGGCGCCAGCGTGGCCGAGCAGTTGGCGATGTGGATGGGTTTCCACGGGCCTTCGTTGCGGTAAGACGTTTCAAGGTCGAAAGATCGCAGTCGGCGGCAACTCTTGCACGGATCGGTGTAGATACCGTCTTGAGCCTCACCGGGCAAGCGCAAGTTTCGGGTCATATGGCA
>NZ_RCNX01000011.1:0-31860 GCF_004307595.1 Pseudomonas sp. Sample_23 | reverse complement strand
CTGATCGATGCGTTCCTGCACCAGATCATTGGCGAAATCGGCGATGTCAGCCACGATCAGCGCCTCGCGTCGTCTGGTTGACGTAGGTGGCGCGGTTGAACAAACCCAGCAGCCCTTGGATGCCCCGGAACACCTGCAGGCGAATCGCGGCGAGTTCCTGATCGGTGACGACACCGTCGCCGATGCTCTTGGCCCAGGTCTCGGCGAGATCCGCGACTTGGCGGAAGTATTCGGCGATGCCGGTGGTGAGAGTCTCGGGCATGTCGTTGGTATAGGTGTCGGCTAGCTCCTGCCAGATCGTGTCACCGACCAGCGCATGCACAGCATCGAGAATGCGGCGATCCTTGGTCAGTTCGAGGATCTCACCAAACTCCTGAATGTTGATGGAGTGGCTCGGGTGGGTTGGCGACAGCTTGTGCTGCAGCGTGGTCGGGTTGCGGCCAGTGGTGGCTGCGATGGCAGCAGCGCCGCCCGGGTAATCGCGAGCGGCGTGGTACAGCGCTAAATCGAGCGGCAGGATTTCCCGCTGCGCCCGTTCCAGAGAACTCAGAGCGATACGGCTCATGGCATTAATCCTAAAAGTTGCCAGTGCCGCGCGACAGAAGTTGGTGATACATTTGCCGCGTGGTCTGGAGAGGCCCAAAGCCGGCTAGGTTCGTAAGACCAAACCGGCACCGTGCCGGGGCGAACAATCCGTTGTTCACCCCTGGCGCAATAGCTGCCAGCTCTGTGGTAAGAACGGCAGCAACACCAAGGCTTCCGAGCCTTGGAAACGCGATGAAAGTCGGCGACATGTGGTGTGCTCGCCTACTGACATCGCGACCCGATAGCATTGTGGTGATGCTGTCGGGAGAAACTGGGCGACCCTTGGGTCGCCTTTTTTCTATGCAGCGTTTTCTACTCTGTGATTAGCTGGTGCCTGTGTTCGCAGATATTGCCAATCAATGTCTGGCCTTAACGACTCACACGTCACACGACTGCCGCTATGCCGATCAATCGAAATGGATAAAGCTGCGTTCGCTCGACGATTGCCATAAGCAACCTGCTTTAATTGGCCGACTGAGGTATTACATCGAGAGGCAAAGGTCTTGAGCTGTACGTCGTCTAGGATCTTTATGTATTCGAGAAGCGTCATTGCTAACCCCCTATTCAACACAAGATTAGCAACTGCTAATCCGGTCCGCAATAGCAAAACGTAATTTACATTTTGCTAACGGAGCACGGATGATTCCCTATATGAATATCTACGAAAAACGCCTCACGATTCTTAAAGCCCTGATTGGTGAAAACCAACTCAAGGACTTTGCCGGAGCGCATGCAGATGTGGACGCTTCGTACATTTCTCAGATCCTAAACGGGCACCGGACATTGGGTGACCGAGCTGCCACGAACCTTGCAAAAAAGCTCGCAATTCCTGCTGATTTGCTTACGACGGGAACCTACTCCGCCGAAGACCAGCATCAAATCACCGCCGCTTGGATCGCTCTTGGCCTGAAGCCTCCAGTTTTGCCCCACCCCGCGTTCTTCAATGCAACCATCAACGAAACCGCCCTTAGAACAGCTGAAGAGCGGGAAGCAAGCGAGCACCGGCGCCCTGCTCCAGTACCCGTAGTGGGAAAGGCTATGTTGGGTACTGATGGCTACTTCGACGCACTTGAATATCCTCCAGGTCATGGCGATGGATATTTGGAAATTATCAGTTCCGATCCCGATGCGTATGGCTTGAAAGTCGTGGGAAGCAGCATGCATCCACGCATCAAAAACGGAGAGTTTGTGCTCATTGAACCGAATCATGCTTATCAGACTGGCGATGAGGTCCTCGTGCGGACCACCGATGGTAGGGCAATGGTGAAAGAGTTCATTTATCGCCGGGACGGTCAACTCCGGTTCGATAGCATTAACGACAGCTACCCTCCTATCTTCCTGGAGGAAAAGCTCGTCGAGAAAATCCATTACGTAGGGGCTATCTTAAAGCCGTCAAAGTACCTTGAGATCTGAAATTTAGCATTTGCTATTGCGAAATGAATTAGCTGTTGCTAATTTGCACTCACTCTTTAACCACAGAGCGAGGCAAATTCATGCATACCAAAGCTACGATTCATTTGCACCCAACCATTGCTGACCCCTGCCGCATTTTCGAGGTTCGTCGTCTGGCCCGAGAATGTGGCTGCGCTTTTATTAGCATCCAAACCTCCAAAAAACGTCGCCCTCCTGCCAAGTGTTTCGACCCAAACGGTGGAGGGCACGCGGCATGATCAAGTACAAGATCGACAACCGCACCCTGCAGCTGCTCAACGCCCAGGTCAACCTGACCGAGACCTTCAACCATGTCCTGCGCACAGCACCGAAGCGTGAATGCCTGGCATTCCGTCTCAAGGCTGAGCGCGGCGCAGTGGTAAGCACTTTTGTCGTGGAGCTGGGCAGCGAACGCCACACGCTGACCCTGCCAAACGACAAGAAGATGCACCTCAAACTGGCAGACTTTATTGAAGAGATTGCCAACGGTCCGTTCGACGCGAGCAACTCCAGCGATCTGGTGCATCTCCCACATGCGGATCGTCAATACGGTCGCTTTGAAGCCCAGGACAAGCAGCGCTTGTTCGAACTGGTGCACACCGGCGGCGTGCTGAGCCTCGACATGGGTTTTGAACTTCCCCTGCATGTGGCGCTGCATCGTACTCATACACGCCGCGGCGTCACCGCGATCTTGAGCATCGGCAACAAGAGTCCGCATACGCGCTGCTTCACCTTGTATGACTCCGATGCCGAGATCTACGCAGAGGTCATTGAGTCCATTAATCACCTTGCTGCAGCGGCCACTCCAGCTGCGCACGCAGCATAGGAGAGAGATATGGAACGCACCCTCGCCCAAGCAGCCACACAACTCGGCCTCACTCGTCCCAAACTGATCGCTCTCATGCGGGAAAAAGGTTTGCTCAAGGGAAACCTGCCAGCGAACCCGAAGCGCGACAAAGCGTACCTGCGTGTCAAGGACAGCCCCTGGTATGACGAAAAATGCGGAATGCAGTACAGCCAATCGACCCGCGTCATGCAAGCCGGCATCCGCTGGCTGGCCGAGCAGTTGGACATCGATCTTCCTGCCATCCCAGCAGATCGCCGTGACGTGGCCTAGGGAGTACGCCCGCCAGATCGTTGCCATGCGCACACGCGAGGAGCGCAACGCCGCGCTCCTCGAAGTGCCCGAACATCTGCGCGAGCTGACCAGACGCCACTGCCTGAATGCCTGGAACCACCCGGCACGACAACAACGCAAGGAGCCTAGACAAGGCCATGAGTAACGCTGCACAGAATCCGCTTCGCCTGCATCCGGCGCCCGAATCGGCCACCGTCGAACTGCTCTATCGAATCTTCGGTGACGTCCTGATCCCGCTAGAAAAAGTCCGCGAGCAATACTTTCGCAATCTCAACGAGCAGTCGTTTGTGACGGAGATCAACAGCGGCCGGATCCAGCTTCCCATAACCACGCTGGACACCAGCCGCAAGGCGTTGAAGTACGCGCACATCCGCCATGTTGCCTCGCTGATCGACATCCGCGCCTACAAGGCTGATGAAGATATGCAGCGACAGCAGGACGGCCAACGCCAAACGGCCCCCACACCACTGACGGCTGTCACCACCAGCCAACGACAACCTTAGGAGCACACCACATGATGACCCCAATACAAATCGGTGCACTGATCATCCTGATAGCTCTGGCCGCCCTGCTGCTCTGGGGCGGTTACATCATAGGCCGCAGCGATGGCCTGGAGACCGGCCTGCGCGAGGGTAAAGACATCCAACGCGCCGCAAGCGCCAAAACCATCCGCGAGCTTCGAGCCTCCCTGCAGTTCATCCGGGCCGATCACACTCGCTTGGCACAAACCTGCAAACGACTTGAAGCAGCCCCCCTCTTCGGCCCGGCCGAGCACCAGACGCTGGTCGCCATCGGCGAGTTGCTGCGGATCGCCGCCGAAACCTTCAGCGCCTTTCGTACCGGCAAGAAGCTCGAGCGTGATGCCCGATCTATGCGCGAACAGGTACTTGCAATGGCTGCGCAGCTGCAACCAGGAATCGAGGGCAGCAAAGTCGCACAGCAAGCGCATTCGAAGCGCTCTGTATTTCCTGGCAAGGAGGCGGCATGAACATTCAATTTCTTAGCCATGAGCAGGTCTGCGAGTTGACTGGAGCCAAAACTAAAGCTGGTCAGATTACTGTACTGAAGCGTAATGGCATTCGTCACACCATCAAGCGCAACGGCTGGCCCTGCGTGATTGCCTCGGCGCTAACAGGGGTAACTACAAACGCACCAGAAGTTCCGACGTGGCAGCCACGCTTGGTGGGATAAATGGGGCGAAGACCAACAAAGCCGGGAAGCATTCCTCGCCTGCGCGAGAGAAAACGCGGCAACACCACCTACTACCTTTATGACACTGGCGGGAAACCACGCAAGGAAATCCCGCTGGGTACAGATTACGGCCTAGCCATCTTGGAGTACGCAAAGCTCGAAAAAAGCCGCGTTTCTCAAACTCTGACACAAACCGTACTTACCTTTGCATACGTGGCCGAGCTTTATATGAATGAGGTGGTTCCCACGAAAGCCCATGCCACCCAAAAGGACAACGCGCGCGAACTGAAAAATCTTCTCCTGTTCTTCAACGACCCACCGGCCCCTCTAGAAGCAATCGAACCGAAACATGTCAGCCAGTACCTTCGTCATCGCGGTAAGGCAGCTCCTATTCGTGCAAATCGGGAAAAAGCGTTACTCAGCTCCATTTGGAACTTCGCTCGCGAGAACGGCTACACATCCTTGGCAAATCCTTGCTCAGGCGTGAAGGGTAATAAAGAAACCGGTCGCGACATATATGTTGAAGACGAAGTCCTTGCCCGAGCCTACCAGCATGCCGATCAACCATTAAGAGATGCTTTGGACCTGTTCTATCTAACAGGCCAGAGGGTCGCTGACACATTGAAGATGGATGAGCGCGACATAAACGACGGAAAGCTCTCCGTCCAGCAAGGCAAAACTGGGGCTAAACGAAGGATCGAAATCATTGGTGAGCTCAAAGTCGTAATAGATCGAATCATGGCGCGAAAGGCCGGACAGAAAATCAGATCAACACGCCTGGTAGTGATCGACTCTGGGCAGCCGATGACGGCCAGCATGCTCAGAAAAAGGTTCGATGACGCCAGGGAAGCAGCCGGGATTCCAAAAGCAGAATTTCAGATGCGCGACCTACGAGCAAAAGCGGCCACGGATAAAGAGGAGTCAACAGGGAGCATCAGAGAAGCACGAGACCAACTTGGGCACACCACCGTAGGGATGACAGAACAGTACATCCGTATGCGAAAGGGCATGAAGGTCACCCCTACGAGGTGACTAACGGTCACGAATTGCGGAAAAGATTTTTTGATTGCGGAAAAAAGAACTAAGGGCTTGCATGATGTATGTCATGCAAGCCCTTGATATTCATGGTGCCCGAAGCCGGAATCGAACCGGCACGCCCTTACGAGCGGGGGATTTTAAGTCCCATGCGTCTACCAGTTTCGCCATTCGGGCGGTAGCGCGGTGTTGCTTTGTTCAGCCTTGCGGTTGCGATCCTGACAGGATGACTGCCTGAAAAGCCGAGCGGGGAATATATACATCACGTCCCGGTGAAGCAAGTTTGGAGTGCGCGATTTGAGAACTAAATATCGCTGACCGCGAAAAATCAAAAAGCCCCAGAAATCAGGGAGCTACGGAGTTTGCTTGAAGTAGAGGCCGAAGTTAGTGGCAAATCGCAGCAACCAGACTGGAAATTGGGGCGATAAACACAAAAAGATTCAGATGCTCACCATCACCGTAGCTGCACGGGTGACAGATGATTCATCGATTGAGATTATGAGCAGGCAACCCAAGTCTGGACAGGATGTCTACGCTAAAGGTTGGCGCCGAAATCAATAATCAAAGGGTAATCAGCACGCCCCCCCCCCTTCAACCACGATCACGCCTCACAGAACGTCACCAGAGCAGTGCTCAGGGATGTACAAGCAATCAGGAGATTTGATTCCATGCAAATGAGTGACACCGTTCTAAAAGCGTCTTTAAGCCAAGAGGAGCGCTCGGCGATCGCCGAGATCGAAGCGACCACCAATATCCTGCAACTTGTCACCCGTCTGACCGGTACACGCTTTGCCGGCATCGCAAAATTCACTGAAACAGAGTGGATCGTGTGTTCGGCGTACGATCCGATTGAACTGGGAATAAATGTCGGCGATACGCTGGATCTGGAAACCACCCTTTGCAGTGAGTTTCGACGAAATCCGCAAGCCCTGTTCCTTCCACAAATCAGCCAGGATGGAAGACTTTCGTCACGTCCTGTGGTGAAGCAGTATTCAATTGAAAGCTACGCGGGCGCGCCTGTTTTTCTGCCGGACGGGAGACTCTGGGGTGCCTTATGTGCTCTGGACTCAAGGGCTGTTCTGTTTGACAACCCCGATCTTGCAGAGACATTGACGCTGTTCGCGCGGCTCATTGGCTGCATCTTTTTCTCGAATCTCACGGTGGAAGGTGCCAGCCACATCCAGACCGGATCGTGCTTGACTGATTGATCCTCCGCAAACATGTGAATACCAGTTTTTTGCAGACAACAAAAAACCCCGTAGATCATTGATCTACGGGGCTTTTGATAGTGGAGGCCGAGGTCGGAATCGAACCGGCGTAGGTGGATTTGCAATCCACTGCATAACCATTTTGCTACTCGGCCTCAAAGTCTTTGCTGTCAGTAGCACAACAACAAACACTGTACAAATTGGAGCGGGAAACGAGACTCGAACTCGCGACCCCGACCTTGGCAAGGTCGTGCTCTACCAACTGAGCTATTCCCGCTTGGTGTGGCGCATTCTATAGAATTAAGATGCCCCGTCAACCCCTTGATTCAAAAAACTTTTATTTCTTTTCGACATCGGTCTTCAGGTGCGGCCAGGCAGCGCGAAGGTATTGAACCATCGACCACAGGGTCAGCCCTGCCGATACGATCAGCAGCGTATAACCGAGCACGACCCAGAAGCTGAATGCCTTTGGATGAGCCAGCAGAATCACCAGCGCGAGCATCTGCGCAGCGGTTTTCCATTTGCCGAGATTGGAAACGGCTACCTGCGCTCGTGCGCCGAGTTCTGCCATCCATTCGCGCAGTGCCGAAATCACGATCTCGCGACCGATGATGACCGCCGCTGGCAGCGTGAGCCAGAGATTGCCGTGTTCCTGCACCAGCAGGACCAGGGCAACAGCGACCATCAGCTTGTCGGCGACCGGATCGAGGAAGGCACCGAACGGTGTGCTTTGCTCCAATCGGCGCGCCAGATAACCATCGAGCCAGTCGGTTGCGGCCGCGAAGGCGAACACCGAAGCGGAGGCCATGTAACTCCACTCGTAGGGCAGATAGAACAGCAAAATAAAGATCGGGATGAGCAGGACGCGTAGAACGGTAATCAGATTAGGGATATTCATCGGCACAACTGGCTACGAGGTGAAGGGGCATTCTACTCACTATGCAGGTTCGCATAAATCGACTCAGCGAGCTTTTTACTGATCCCCGGGGCTTTGGCGATCTCTTCGATGCTTGCACGAGACAGCTCCTGCAATCCACCAAAATGTTTCAACAGGTCACGGCGGCGGGTCGGCCCTACCCCTGCCACGCCTTCCAGCGTTGAGGTTCGGCGGGTCTTGCCGCGACGAGCGCGATGCCCCGTAATTGCGAAGCGGTGTGCCTCATCGCGGATCTGCTGGATCAAGTGCAAGGCAGGTGAATCGCCGCGCAAGGTGAACTCGTGGGCTGCATCATTCAGATACAACGTTTCGAAACCGGCCTTGCGCGTGGCGCCTTTGGCGACGCCCAACAGGATCAGATCCGGCACGGCCAATTCGTTGAGCACATCACGGGCCATCGACAATTGACCCTTGCCACCGTCGACCAGCAGGATGTCCGGCAACTTGCCTTCGCCGTCCTTGAGTTTGCTGAACCGGCGGGTCAGCGCCTGGTGCATGGCCGCATAATCGTCGCCGGCGGTGACGCCTTCGATGTTGTAGCGGCGGTAATCCGACTTGATCGCACCTTCCGGCCCGAACACCACGCAGGAGGCAACCGTAGCTTCGCCGCTGGAATGACTGATGTCGTAGCATTCCAAACGTTGCGGCGGCTCATCCAGATTCAGCACTTCGGCCAGCGCGTCGAATCGCGCGGCGGTGTGCTGACGGTTGGCCAGACGCGCGCCCAAGGCTTGCTCAGCGTTGGTCACTGCCAGTTGCTGCCAGCGCGCACGGGTACCGCGCACCCGGTGACTGATGGCCAATTCGCGGCCGCGCAAGGTATGAATCCCTTCGATCAGCGCTGGAAAATCTTCGTGAACCACATTCACGATCAACTCGCTCGGCAAATCGCGCTCGGGGCTGCTGATGTAGTACTGGCCGAGAAACGCCGCCATGACTTCGGAAACGTCTTCCTCGATGCCGACCTGCGGGAAAAAATTCTTGCTACCCAGCACTCGCCCGCCGCGCACGCTGATCAGGTGGACACAGGCGCCGCCTGGGTTGACGAATGCGGCAATAACGTCGATATCGCCGGTTCCGCCTTCCATGCTTTGCTGGTCCTGCACCCGGCGCAGCAAGGCGATCTGGTCACGCAATTCGGCCGCGCGTTCGAATTCGAGATTGATCGCTGCCTCTTCCATCGCGGTGGACAGCTCGTTGGTCAGCGCGTGGCTGCGACCTTCGAGGAACATCACCGAGTGGCGCACGTCTTCGGCGTAGACGTCAGGCTCGACCAAACCCACGCATGGTGCCTTGCAGCGTTTGATCTGGTATTGCAGGCACGGACGGGTGCGGTTCTTGTAATAGCTGTCTTCACACTGACGGACGAAAAAGGTTTTTTGCAGGATGCTCAGGCTTTCGCGAATGGCGCCGGCACTCGGATAGGGGCCGAAATACTTGCCCTTGGCCTTTTTTGCGCCGCGATGGATGCTCAGGCGCGGAAACTGTCCGTCGGAGAGAAACACGTACGGATAGGATTTATCGTCGCGCAGCAGGATGTTGTACGGCGGGCGCCACTCCTTGATCAGCGTCTGTTCCAGCAGCAGCGCTTCGGTTTCGTTGGCGGTGATGGTCGTCTCGACCTGAGCGATACGCCCGACCAGTGCAGCCGTTTTCGGCGCCAGCCCGGTCTTGCGAAAGTAGCTCGCCAGACGTTTCTTCAGGTTTTTCGCTTTGCCGACATAGAGCAGGCGCGCTTCGCTGTCGAACATGCGATAGACGCCCGGCCGACCGCTGACGGTCGACAGGAAAGCACTGGAATCAAATGTCTCGGTCATGGTCAGGCGCTGGCATCCACCATGCCGTGACGCACCGCGAGCAGTGTCAGCTCGACGTCGCTGCTGATCGAAAGCTTCTCGAAAATGCGGTAGCGGTAGGTGTTCACGGTTTTCGGCGACAGGCACAACTTGTCGGAAATGATCTGGACCTTCTGGCAGCCGACAATCATCAAGGCAATCTGGATTTCCCGCTCCGACAAGGCATCGAACGGCGAATCATTGGTTGGCTGGAACGATTTGATCGCCAACTGCTGAGCAATCTGCGGACTGATGTAACGCTGCCCGGCGAAAACCAGCCGAATGGCCTGAACCATCTCCGGCAGACCCGCGCCCTTGGTCAGGTAACCGGCGGCGCCGGCCTGCAGCAAACGCGTCGGGAAAGGGTCTTCCTCGCACACCGTAACGGCAACCACCTTGATGTCCGGGTGGCTGCGCAGCAGTTTCCGTGTGGCCTCGAGGCCGCCGATGCCGGGCATCTTGACGTCCATGAGCACTACGTCAGGCTTCAATTCACGGGCTTTGATCAGGGACTCTTCACCTGACTCGGCCTGACCCACCACCTGCAGGCCATCGATATCGGCCAGCATCCGTGTAATGCCTGTACGAACGAGATCATGGTCGTCGACCACTAGCACCCTAATCAAGCAGACACCTCGCGATATGGTCTTATTGGGATGCCGGACACCTTAGCAAAAAGTGCCAGACAGACCTAGCGGAAAGCCGCATTTAAAAAGTTTCAATTCGTCATTCAGGGCTTGCCGGCTGTGGGTTTCAGAGCACAGCTGTACTCAAATCGAGCTGCATTCTGAGGAAACACTCATCCCTGCCCACGATGTGCAGTCCTTTAGATGCATACAGTTTTTGCGCCGGGTTATTGTCAAACACTGTCAGCCGCAGTGCCGGTCGCCTTGTCTGCCGAGCCATCTCGATCACCTGATCAATGGCCCAGGAACCGGCGCCCTGCCCTTGCCACGGATGATCAATCTGCAATTCGCGTATGTACAGCGCTCGGGCATCCTCGCTCAGACTGACAAAGCCGATCAGCAGTTCATCCTGGAGGATCATCCAGTTCTCACGATACTGCCAGCCTGCGTCGAATGCCTCGTCCTGCCACAACAGATCGTGGTCAATGTAATAGCGCAGCATGTTGCGACAGGTCAGATCCCGCGCAAACGCAAGATCATCATGGGTGGCATGCCGAATTCGATAACTCATTCAGCTCTCTCCAATCGTAAAAATGTACTTTAACCAGATCGTTTACCAGTGATAGCCGTTTCGCTCGGCACGCAATAGCATTTTCTGATTGCTGACGCGTATCAGCGTCGAGTAAGCTCGGCGTATTCATCGGAGACAGACCATGTTCAACGCCTCTTCACAGTCTTGCATCGCCAGCGCCTCGCGCTCGATTGCGGCTGCGTGGGCGAATGTCACCTGCGCTCCGGTCAATTTCTATTTTGGGTATTGGTTTAGCCACTGGCGCGCCTGATACCCACACGGCGCCCATGATAACGGGTCGCCTACCAGAGATTTCTCAACCCCCGGTCGGCCTCCCGACCGGGGGTTTTGTTTTTTCAGGCCCACAATTTTCAGCACCACACCAGACACTTCGAGGAATACACCATGAACTACGCCACTTATTACCGTTACGACAGCTTTAGCGCCTGGCGATTTACCAGCCTCCGCTCGGGACAGCCTGCCGCCTCCGATCGGTCGCCCACAGGTGGCAAACACACATGCCTAGCCAGTACGGCCATTTGTCGAACACCCCAATAGGGCCGAGTGCGCGGGAAAAACCCGCCATCCGCCCAGGAAGACCAAACATGAACTCTTCAGTTTCCGCGTTGCCGCTGTCCACCCTCGATTCTGCCAACGAAGCGCTGACCCTGCGCCTGCCCAGCTCGTTGCAGCTCAAACAGCAATTACCGCTCAGCCATTCCCTGCATCAGCAGGTCACTGCCCATCGCCAGGCGGTGCGCGCCATCCTCGACGGTGAAGACCCGCGCCTGCTGGTCATCGTTGGCCCCTGCTCTATCCATGATCCGCAGTCGGCAATCGAATACGCCAGCAAACTCGCTCGCCTGGCCGAAGATGTCAGCGGTGAAATGCTGCTGGTCATGCGTGCCTACGTCGAAAAGCCGCGAACGACGATCGGCTGGAAAGGTCTGGCCTACGATCCGCATCTGGACGGCACTGACGATATGGCTGCCGGTCTGACGCTGTCGCGCGAACTGATGCTGGAAATGATCCGGCTCGGACTACCGGTCGCTACCGAACTCCTGCAACCCATGGCCGCCAACTACTTTGATGACCTGCTGAGCTGGGTGGCCATTGGTGCCCGCACCACCGAATCGCAAATCCACCGCGAAATGGCCAGCGGCCTGAACATGCCGGTGGGCTTCAAGAACGGCACCGACGGCGGCGCCGCCGTTGCTGTCGACGCCATGCGCTCGGCAGCCCATCCGCATCGGCACTTCGGCGTCGACAGCCAAGGGCATCCGGCGATCGTGCAGACAGCCGGCAACGCTGACACCCACATCGTGCTGCGCGGTGGCCATCAAGGGCCGAACTACGATGCAACCAGCGTGGCCAACATCAGCGCCGAGCTCAGCAGACTGAAGATCCCCAGCCGGATCATGGTCGATTGCAGCCATGCCAACAGCGGCAAGGATCCACTGCGCCAGCCAGCAGTCTTCAATGACGTCCTTGAACAACGCCTGCGGGGAAACCACTCGCTGATCGGCATGATGCTGGAATCTCACCTGTTCGAAGGCTGCCAGCCGCTGAGCAGCTCTCTGCGCTACGGCGTATCGATCACCGACGGCTGCCTCGGCTTCGATGCAACTGAGCGATTGCTGACCGATGCCGCACGACGCGTCGCGCAAGCCGAACGTTGATCGAACCGCCCTCCCGCTCATTCAAAGCGCGGAGGGCCGGCATTCACTGGCAAAGCCTCCACGCTGATTTGCCTAACGGGGGATTGCTGACTGACATCGTCCAGACGCTCCACGGTGTAGGCGATCTGCACCGTTGTGCCGTGATGCTCACGCCAGAACCGGTGAGGGACGATGAAACACACCGCTTGACCAGCCGTCTCCCGCGTAATTTCAAGATCATCCCGGTGACTGAAGAACTCACCGTCACACTTGAGATAGACCAACTCATCCTCTTGCACCTGCGCCCCTTCGATGAGAACGGAAACGCCGTCGACCGAATCCTTCAGTGACAACACGTTTTCAACTGCCTCGACGACATCCGGCGCAGGCAATTGCGCACGCACTGCAGGCCCTAGGAAAACCGTGGCAGGCTCGGACGCTCGAACCGTTCCACAGCGTTGTTCGACACGGTAGGCGACGACCACTTCACCACCTCGGTGAGCTTCGATGTAGCTACCCGGCACCCAGAACGACAGGCATTGCGCGACGGAGTAGGCCTCCACGTTCAATGAGTCGGTAAAGATCTCGGGCGAGGTATCGCCGTGCCAGGACAACATCACCCGATCGCCCGCCGACATCCTCGCGTAAGGCTGCAGAGTCACCAGGGTGCCCTCGGCCACTCGCGATGGCTCCAGCGCTCCGTTTACCGAGCCTTCGATCTGTGGCGCCAACAATTGCGTGCGTATGTCGCCCACAGACAGTTGCAGGCGTGCAGATTCCACTGCCTTGGGCGCGGACGCACTTTGCAGTGTCCAGTAGACCTCCAGCGAGCCTCCATCCAGCGCAGCCACATGCATGGCCTTGATGACGAAGATTACGTCCCTGCCGACCTGAGCCTGGCTGATGAATCGAACACTCTCGTATTGATAGGTGAAGCCTTCGATATCCAGCCCCTCCCAATACAGCATCAACTGATCGCCGCAGCTCATGTTGGCATAAGGAGAAATGCGAACGATGGCTTTGACCACTGAAGGATCCAACACGCTCCCACTGAGCCCGTCAATCATCGGCGCGACAAGAGTTTCGATGGACACTTCGGCAACCATCGGCTGACGCATCCGCCAGCAAAACTCGACTTCATGGCTATTCATTTTCGTTTCCACTCCCTGGAAAACGTGCCGCCCCGAATGGCGACACTGACATCTACATTGAGGACTTCTTCGAATGTTCTTGATGTCAGCCGAATACACCGCAACGACGGCGCAAGCGCTACTCGCAAGGTAGGCAACCGGGGCGTTCGCGCTGTTATGCCGACAAACGACCCACTGAACTTCCGATTCGGATTTCACAGCTCTCCGAAATTTCGTACGCCTCGTAGTCCATTTTCAAACACAACGCGAAGCCTCTTCGTACTTCCTCAGCGACAGGGGTGTTTTAGAGTGGCTCGGTGATTTCCCGATGAACTTCTACGAAAAAGGTAAGAACATGCAACGGAATGCTACAACTCGTTATCCCATCCTGTTGGTCCACGGTCTGTTCGGGTTCGAGCGTATCGGTCATTTCGAGCTGTTCCATGACGTCAAATCCGCGCTGAAAGCGGCTGGCTGTCGATTGTTTGTTCCACACCTTTCGGCCACCCATGACAATGAAATGCGGGGTGAGCAATTGCTGTCACAGATGGCCTGCGTGCTGCGAGGCACAGGCGCGAAGAAAGTCAACCTTATAGGACACAGTCAAGGTGCACTCGCTGCACGCTATGCGGCAGCGCTTGCACCAAACGTCGTCGCTTCAGTCACCTCCGTCAGTGGTCCGAACCATGGTTCGGAGCTCGCCGACTTCCTGCGCAAGGCACTGGTCCCGGGCAAGCTGCCGGAGGTCGTTGCACAAATGTGGCGACGCAATTTGCCGATTTGTTGTCGCTGCTCAGTGGCAGCGTGGCACTGCCACAGAATGCAGTGGCCGCACTCAACGCACTGACCACCGTCGGCGTCGGTCAATTCAATGACAAATTCCCACAAGGCCTGCCACACACCTGGGGCGGTCACGGCCCGGAGCAAGTCAACGGCGTGCGTTACTACTCGTGGAGCGGGGTTGTTGCGCAATCCAGGCTGCCGGCGCTGGATCCGGTTCAAGCAACCTGCCGCGTCCTGTCGCAGTATTTCACCACCGAACCCCAGCAGAATGACGGCTTCGTCGGACGCTTCAGTAGCCATCTCGGCCAAGTGATCCGCTCTGATTATCCAATGGATCACCTGGCTAGTTTGCGGCGCAGCCCGGAAGTAACCGCGTCTTCGCCAGACCCTATCGAGCTGTACGTCGAGCATGCCCGGCGCCTGCGTGCGGCGGATCTTTGAGTAGAGTCAGGGAATCAGAATGGAACTTTGCCGAGAATTCACCGACTGATTCCGGTACGCTCCACCTTTTATTGAAACAGTTCGGAGAATTCCCCATGGCCAAAGCCACTGCCCGCCACATCCTGGTTTCCAGCGAAGACAAGTGCAACGAACTCAAGGCTCAGATCGAAGCCGGCGCCGATTTTGCTGAAGTCGCCAAAGCCAACTCCAGCTGCCCATCCAGCCGTCAGGGCGGTGACCTGGGTTCGTTCGGTCCTGGCCAGATGGTCAAGGAATTCGACACCGTGGTGTTCAGCGCGCCGATCAACGTCGTGCAAGGCCCGGTGAAGACCCAGTTCGGTTACCACCTGCTGGAAGTCACCAGCCGTCAGGACTGATTCGTCGTCCTGTTGCTGACAACGGCCCACCCTTTGGTGGGCCGTTGTGTTTCGGTTACATATACGGCTGGCGAGTGGCGCGCCGCTCGCGTACAACTTGCGCTTATCGATTTTGCGTTCCAAGGCTGACGATGCGACTGGTTTTCCCCACACTGATGCTCACCGCCCTCGCCCTGCTCACGGGTGCCGCCGGTGCGACCGCTGCCCCGCAACACGCACTGACCGTTTACGGCGAACCGGCCAAATACCCCGCCGGCTTCGGCCATTTCGACTACACCAATCCGCAGGCGCCGAAGGGTGGGACGATGCGGCGCTCGGCAATCGAAATCGGCCACTTCGATCATCTGCTGCCCTATATAGACAAAGGCATCGGCGTGACGCAGATCGACGGCCTGCTGTATTCGCCGCTGGCCCAGCGCTCGCTGGATGAGCCCTACACGGTGTACGGTCTGGTGGCGGAGAAAATGGAACGCTCGGACGACGGTCTGTCGCTGCGCTTCTTCATCAATCCGAAGGCGCGTTTTGCCGATGGCAAACCGATCACCGCCGAGGACGTTCGCTACACCTACAACCTGCTGATGACCCAGGGCAGCCTGCGTTATCGCACCCAGTTTGCCGACGTCAAAGGCGTCGAGATCGAGGCGCCGCTGACCGTGCGCTTCGACTTCAAAAGCAACGAAAACCGCACCCTGCCCCTGGATATCGCGACCCTGCCGGTGTTCCCCGAACACTGGTGGAAGAGTCGCGATTTCGCCGGCGGCGGTGGTTATGAGCCGCCGCTGGGCAGCGGGCCGTACCGGGTCGGCAAGGTCGACTCCGGGCGCAGCATCACTTTCGAACGCAATGGCGACTGGTGGGGCAAGGACCTGCCGGTCAGTCGTGGCCTGTACAACTTCGACCATTTCAGTATCGAGTATTTCGGCGACACCGATGTCGCCCGTCAGGTGCTGCGTGGCGGTGCCTATGACTACAACCGCGAGTTTTCCGCGACCGGCTATTCGATCGGCTACGACAGTCCCGCCCTCAGCGATGGCCGTTTACAGAAGGCCCACCTCGCCACTGAAGCGCCGCAATCGGCCCAGGGTTTCGTGTTCAATCTGCAAAAGCCGATGTTCCAGGACCGCCGGGTACGCCAGGCGCTGGCGATGCTCTGGGACTTCGAATGGAGCAACCGGCAGATGATGCGCAACGTCTATATCCGCCAGCAGAGCTACTTTTCCAATACCGATCTCGCCGCCCGGCAGTTGCCCGACGCTCAAGAGCTGAAGATTCTCGAACCGCTGCGCGGTCAGGTGCCTGAGGAAGTGTTCAGTAAAGTCTTCGAGGCGCCGAAGACCGACGGCAGCGGCATCATCCGTGACAAGCAGTTGCAAGCCCTGCAACTGCTCGAGCAGGCCGGCTGGAAACCGGATGGCGATCAACTGGTCAACGGCGCCGGCGAGCCGCTGAGCTTCACTTTTCTGGTCAGCCAGAACGGCATGGACCGCCTGCTGTTGCCCTACAAGCGCACGCTGAAGCAGATCGGCATCGAGCTGAATATCCGTCGCATCGACGCCTCGCAATACGTCAATCGCCTGATGAGTCGCGACTACGACATGATCGTCACCGGCTACCCCGTTACCACTTCTCCGGGCGGTGAGTTGCTCAACTATTTCGGCTCGGCAGCGGCCAACGATCCGGGCGCGAACAATTACATGGTGTTGAAAAACCCGGCGGTCGACACCTTGATCAACGGCCTGATCCGCGCCTCTACTCAGTCGGACATGCTGCATTACGCCCATGCGCTGGACCGGGTGCTGCAATGGAATTACTACTGGATTCCCAACTATTACCCGCCGGGCACTTCGACCGTGTGGTGGAACCGCTTCGGCATTCCCACGGTGCAGGCGAGCAATGACGAAGCCATCGAGAGCTGGTGGGAAATCAGCCGCACGCCACTGACCAATCAGCAGATGACCGCCGAGAAAATCAGTCGCGGCAGACCCGGAGGGCCGCACTGATGTGGGGTTACATACTGCGGCGCCTGCTGCTGATCATTCCGACGCTCGTGATCATCCTGCTGGTCAATTTCGTCATCATCCAAGCCGCGCCCGGCGGACCAGTGGAACAAGCCATCGCCCATCTGCAAGGCATTGGCGGCGCCAGTGTCGGCGGCGGAGCCGGCGAGACATCGAGCAACGCTTCGCGCGCCAGCCGTGGCCTCGATCCGCAATTGATCAAGGACATTGAAAAACAGTACGGCTTCGACAAACCGGCCCACGAGCGCCTGTGGCTGATGCTGAAGAATTACGCGCAATTGGACTTCGGCAAGAGCTTCTTCCGTGGTGCAACAGTCACCGACCTGATTCTGGAAAAGATGCCGGTGACCATTTCGCTCGGATTGTGGGCGACGCTGATCACCTATCTGGTGTCGATCCCGCTGGGCATCCGCAAGGCTGTGCACCACGGCAGCCATTTCGACATCTGGAGCAGCACGGCGATCATCATCGGTTACGCCATGCCGGCGTTTCTGTTCGCGATGTTCCTGATCGTGGTATTCGCCGGCGGTACTTCGTTGAACTGGTTTCCGGTGCGCGGACTGGTTTCGGACAACTTCGAATCGCTATCGACCCTGGGCAAGATCGCCGATTACTTATGGCATCTGGTGCTGCCGGTCACCGCGCTGGTGATCGGTGGATTCGCGACCTTGACGATCCTTACAAAAAACTCGTTCCTCAATGAAATCACCCGACAGTATGTAGTAACGGCTCGCGCCAAAGGCTTGAGCGAACGCCGCGTGCTGTACGGACACGTGTTTCGCAACGCCATGCTGTTGGTGGTCTCGGGGATACCTCAGGCGTTCATCAGTGTGTTTTTCGCCGGCTCACTGCTGATCGAAGTGATCTTCTCCCTCGATGGCCTTGGGCGCATGAGTTACGAAGCAGCGGTATCGCGGGACTATCCAGTGGTGTTCGGTTCGCTGTTCATCTTCACCCTGTTCGGCCTGCTGATAAAACTGATCGGCGACCTCTGCTACACCCTGGTCGACCCGCGTATCGACTTTGCCGCGAGGAATGCCTGATGTTCAAGCTCTCGCCTTTGGGTCGTCGCCGTTTCGAACGCTTCAAGAAAAACCGTCGTGGCTGGTGGTCGCTGTGGCTGTTCATCGGCCTGTTCCTGCTGACGCTGGGTGGCGAATTGATCGCCAACGACAAACCGTTGATGGTCAGTTATCAGGGCCAATGGTACTTCCCGGTGTTCAAGCGCCATACCGAACAGGAGTTCGGCGGGCAACTGCCGTTCCAGGCCGATTACCGCAGCGATTACGTGCAGAATCTGATTCGCAAGGACGGCGGCTGGTTGCTGTTCCCGCCGATTCCGTTCAGCGACGACACGCCCAACTATGACCTGAACAAACCGGCGCCGAGTCCGCCGACTTCGGTCAATTGGCTGGGCACCGACGATCAGGCGCGCGATGTGCTGGCGCGGGTCATCTTTGGTGCTCGGGTATCGATTCTGTTTGCCCTGATGCTGACTTTCGTCAGCGCGCTGATCGGCATCGCCGCCGGCGCATTGCAGGGGTATTACGGTGGCTGGGTCGACCTGCTCGGACAGCGCGTGCTGGAAGTCTGGTCGGGGCTGCCAGTGTTGTATCTACTGATCATCCTTTCCGGGTTCGTAGAGCCGAATTTCTGGTGGCTGCTGGGGATCATGGCGCTGTTTTCCTGGTTGGCGCTGGTGGACGTGGTGCGCGCCGAGTTCCTGCGCGGGCGCAATCTGGAATACGTCAAAGCCGCACGCGCCCTGGGCCTTACTGACCGCAAGGTGATCTTCCGGCACATTCTGCCCAACGCAATGAACGCGACGCTCAGCTACCTGCCGTTCATTCTGACCGGGGCGATTTCAACGCTGACCGCGCTGGATTTCCTCGGCTTCGGCATGCCGGCCGGCAGTGCCTCGCTGGGTGAACTGATCGGTCAGGGCAAGCAGAACCTGCAAGCGCCGTGGCTGGGTTTGACAGCGTTCTTCGCCCTGGCGCTGATCCTCTCCTTGTTGGTATTCATCGGCGAAGCGTTGCGCGACGCTTTTGACCCTCGATCCTGAAGCGTGACCATGACAGAAAACCTGATTGAAATCCGCAACCTCAATGTCGCCTTCCATGGCCAGACCGTGGTGCGTGACCTGTGCCTGGATATCCGCCCCGGTGAGTGCCTGGCACTGGTGGGCGAATCGGGCTCGGGGAAATCGGTGACCGCGCATTCGATCCTGCAACTGTTACCTGAGAGCGAGGCGCAAACCCGTGGCAGCATCCGCTATCGCGGGCAAGAATTGCTCGGTGCTGATCCGAAGGTCTTGCGAGAACTGCGCGGCAATCGCATCGCCATGATCTTTCAGGAGCCGATGACTTCGCTCAATCCGTTGCACACCATCGAAAAACAGATTGGCGAAACCCTGTTGCTGCACCGCGGCCTCGGCGGCAAGCAAGCCCAGCAGCGCATTCTCGAATTGCTCGGACTGGTCGGTATTCAGAAGCCCAAGGAGCGTTTGAAAGCCTATCCGCATCAGCTCTCTGGCGGGCAACGGCAACGGGTGATGATCGCCATGGCCCTGGCCTGCGAACCGGAGTTGTTGATTGCCGACGAGCCGACCACGGCGCTGGATGTCACCGTGCAGCGCAAGATTCTCTTGCTGCTCAAGTCCCTGCAACAGCGGCTCGGCATGTCGCTGCTGCTGATCAGTCACGATCTCAATCTGGTTCGCAGCATCGCGCAGCGGGTGTGCGTGATGAAGGCTGGCGAGATCGTCGAGCAGGCGCCCTGTGAAACCCTGTTTACCGAACCCAAACACCCTTACAGCTGCGTGCTGTTGAACGCAGAGCCGGAAGGTGAAGCCCTGCCCCGTGACGAACGCGAAAATGTGCTGGAGGTCGCTGATCTGCGCGTCGATTTCCAGGTCGGCGGCGGGCTGTTCAGGCGCAAGCAGTATCTGCGCGCTGTCGATGGCATCAGTCTGAATATTCAGCGCGGCAAGACCTTGGGCATAGTTGGCGAATCCGGTTCAGGCAAGTCGACGCTGGGTCAGGCGATCCTGCGCTTGCTGGATTCCGAGGGCAGCATTCGCTTTCAGGGCGAAGCGCTGGATGGCCTCAATCAAAAGCAATTGCGGCCGTGGCGGCGGCAGATGCAGGTGGTGTTTCAGGATCCGTTTGGCAGCCTCAGCCCGCGCATGTCGGTGGCACAGATCATCAGCGAAGGTCTGGAAGTGCATTGCGAGTCGACCGCTAATGAATGTGATGAGCAAGTGATTCGCGTGCTCAAGGAAGTCGGCCTCGACCCGGAAAGCCGCCATCGCTACCCGCATGAATTTTCCGGCGGCCAACGCCAGCGCATCGCCATCGCCCGGGCCTTGGTGCTGAAACCGGCGCTGATCCTGCTCGATGAACCGACCTCGGCCCTCGACCGCACCGTACAGAAACAAGTGGTCGCCCTGCTCCGTGATTTGCAGGAAAAATACGGTTTGACCTACCTGTTTATCAGCCATGATCTGGCGGTGGTGCGCGCGTTGGCACACGACATGATCGTGATCAAGGACGGTCAGGTGGTCGAGCGTGGTGCCAGTCACGACGTGTTTGACAACCCGCAGCATCCCTACACCAAAGAGCTGTTGGCGGCGGCGCATCCGGGGTAGGTTTTTTCTGCTAATTCGCGGCGCGGCATTCGCGAGCAGGCTCGCTCCCACATTGGAATGCAGCCCCCTGTGGGAGCGAGCCTGCTCGCGAAGGGATCGGTACCGGCAACAAACAATCAGGATCAGCCTCAATGAACACCACCGAAAGCCTCAAGGACTACCAACGAGTCCGCACTCTGGCGATCCGTTCGCTGTTCGAGATCATCGAGCAATCCAGTGAGGGCACGGTGATTGTCGATCGCGATGCGAATATCGTCTGGATGAACGAACGCTACGCCCGGCGCTTCGGTCTCGATTCAGCGGCAGGCGCTATCGGCAAACCCTGCGAAAGCGTGATCCCCGGCAGCCTGCTGCGCGAGGTGGTACGCACCGGTCGGCCGATTCTGCTGGACATGCAGGACACGCCAAAGGAACCGCTGGTGGTGATGCGCCTGCCGATCCACGACGATGCCGGCAGCGTGATCGGCGCCATCGGTTTTGCCCTGTTCGACGAGTTGCGCACGCTGTCGCCGATGCTCAAGCGTTACCTGAGCATGCAGGAAGAACTGGCCTCGACCCGTTCGCTGCTGCGTGCGCGGCAGACCAAATACAACTTTGCCCACTTCATCGGTACCAGCGCTGCCAGCCTTGAAGTCAAACGACGTGCGCGCCGCAGTGCCAGCGCTGATTCGCCGGTTTTGCTGCTGGGGGAAACCGGCACAGGTAAAGAGTTGCTTGCCCAAGCGATCCACAGCGCCTCACCACGCGCGCACAAAGCCTTCGTCAGCATCAACAGCGCGGCAATTCCCGAGGCGCTGCTGGAAGCCGAGTTCTTTGGCACGGCACCCGGCGCCTTTACCGGCGCCGACCGCAAGGGCCGCACCGGTAAATTACAAATCGCTCAGGGTGGCACGCTGTTTCTCGATGAGATCGGCGATATGCCGCTGCCGCTGCAAAGCAAACTGCTGCGCGTGTTGCAGGAAAAGGAGTTCGAGCCGGTCGGCTCCAATGAAGTGATTCAGAGCGATGTGCGGGTAATCGCCGCGACGTCGACGGATTTGCAGGCGGCGATCAAGCGCGGCGAATTTCGCGCCGATTTGTACTACCGCCTCAACGTACTGCCGATCCAGGTGCCGCCGCTGCGTGAACGTCTCGATGATCTGCCGGCGCTGAGCGAAGCGATTCTCGAAGAACTGCGCAGCCAGCATGAATTGCACCGCGATGCGCTTGCGTTGCTCGGCCAGCATGCCTGGCCGGGCAACATCCGTGAGTTGCGCAATGTGCTGGAGCGGGCGGCGTTGCTCAGTGATGATCTGATCCTGACCGAGCAGGATATTCGCGGGGCGATTGGCACCTTTACTCCGGTTGAGCGGACGTCCGAGCCGAGCATGCAAGCCTCCGCTGGGGAGACATTTGCACAGGCGCGGGCGCGTTTTGATCGGCAGTTGATCGAGTCGACCCTGGCGCAATGCGCGGGGAAAGTACCGGAGGCTGCGGTTCGGCTGGGGCTGGGGCGGTCGACGCTGTACAAGAAAATGGCTGCGCTGGGGATTGCAGAGTCTACATATAGAGACATCTGATCTCCATTTTAAGACTAGAGCAAAAGCTTCGCGAGCAGGCTCGCTCCCACAGGGGAATGCATGACCAATGTGGGAGCGAGCCTGCTCGCGAAGGCGACGGCCCATTCAAAGAAAATCTCAATTAAGAGACAAAAACAGCTCCCAGAACGCGACTCTGATCTAATTTCCTTATATTTCAAACAGTTAGAAGATTGGCACAAATCTCGCTAACCCACTCTCCGCACCCGTTCCACCCACAAAAATAACAATCCTGGAGAGACACACCATGAGTGTGATCATTGCCTTGGCAGCCCTGACGCTGCTGATGCTCGCCGCCTACCGTGGCTACAGCGTCATCCTCTTTGCCCCGATCGCCGCCCTCGGCGCGGTCCTGCTCACCGATCCGTCCGCCGTTGCCCCTGCTTTCACCGGGGTGTTCATGGACAAGATGGTCGGTTTCATCAAGCTCTATTTCCCGGTATTCCTGCTCGGCGCGGTGTTCGGCAAGCTCATCGAACTGTCCGGCTTCTCGCGCTCGATCGTGGCCGCTGCGATTCGCTTGCTCGGGACTAAACAAGCGATGCTGGTGATCGTGCTGGTGTGTGCCCTGCTCACCTACGGCGGCGTGTCGTTGTTCGTCGTCGTCTTCGCTGTTTACCCGTTTGCAGCGGAGATGTTCCGCCAGAGCAATATTCCCAAACGTCTGATCCCGGCGACTATTGCCCTCGGTGCATTCTCGTTCACCATGGACGCCCTGCCCGGCACGCCGCAGATCCAGAACATCATCCCCAGCACCTTCTTCAACACCACCGCATGGGCGGCGCCGTGGCTGGGGGTGATCGGCACGATTTTCGTGTTCTGCGCCGGCATGCTGTTTCTGCAGCGCCAACGCAACAAGGCGCAACGTGCCGGCGAAGGTTACGGCACTGAACTGCGCAACGAACCGGAAACCGCCGAAGACCTGAAGCTGCCCAACCCGTGGATTGCCCTGTCGCCATTGCTGGCGGTGGGCATCATGAACCTGTTGTTCACCCAGTGGATTCCGCAGTGGTACGGCAAGACGCACAGCCTCGCACTGCCGGGCATGGCCGCGCCGGTCACTACCGAAATCGCCAAGCTCACGGCGATCTGGGCGGTGCAGGCGGCGTTGCTGGTCGGCATCCTCATGGTCCTGGCGTTCGGCTTCAAGGCGATTAAAAGCAAGCTCGCCGAAGGCAGCAAAAGCGCGGTCAGCGGTGCGTTGCTCGCGGCCATGAACACCGCGTCTGAATACGGCTTTGGTGCGGTAATCGCTTCGCTGCCGGGCTTTTTGGTGCTGGCCGACTGGCTCAAGCAGATTCCCAATCCGTTGGTCAACGAAGCGATTACCGTGACACTGCTCGCCGGCATTACCGGATCGGCGTCGGGCGGCATGAGCATCGCGCTGGCGGCGATGTCCGAGCAGTTCATCAGTGCGGCGCACGCGGCGAATATTCCGCTGGAAGTGCTGCACCGCGTGGCCGCGATGGCCAGTGGTGGCATGGACACCCTGCCGCACAACGGCGCCGTGATCACCCTGCTGGCGGTGACCGGGCTGACCCACCGCGAAGCCTACAAAGACATTTTCTGTATTACGCTGATCAAGACCCTCGCGGTTTTCGTGGTGATCGGCACTTTCTACGCCACTGGCATTGTGTGAGGTATTCATGACCACTCTTTCCGGCAAGACAGCCTTGGTAACCGGCTCCACCAGCGGCATCGGCCTGGGCATCGCGCTGATTCTCGCGAAAGCGGGCGCCAACCTGATTCTCAATGGCTTCGGCGACGCCTCGAAGGTGATCGCCGACGTCGCTCAGTACGGCGGCAAGGTCGGCCATCATCCCGCCGATGTCAGCGACCCGGCGCAGATTGCCGACATGGTCGCCTACGCCGACCGCGAGTTTGGCGGCGTCGACATTCTGGTCAACAACGCCGGCATTCAGCACGTTGCGGCCGTAGAAGAGTTTCCTGTTGAGCGCTGGGATTCGATCATCGCGATCAACCTGTCATCGGTATTCCACAGCACGCGGTTGAGCCTGCCGGGCATGCGCCGCAAGAATTGGGGGCGCATCATCAATATCGCCTCGGTGCACGGCCAGGTCGGCTCCACCGGCAAAGCCGCGTACGTCGCCGCCAAGCATGGCGTGATCGGTCTGACTAAAGTGGTCGGGCTGGAAACCGCGACCAGCAACGTCACCTGCAATGCGATCTGTCCGGGCTGGGTGTTGACGCCGCTGGTGCAGAAGCAGATCGATGATCGCGCGGCCAAGGGTGTCGATCCGCAGCAGGCGCAGCATGATCTGCTGGCGGAAAAACAGCCGTCGCTGGAGTTCGTTACACCGCAGCATCTGGGTGAGCTGGTGTTGTTCTTGTGCAGTGAAGCCGGCAGCCAGGTACGCGGCGCGGCGTGGAATATTGATGGTGGGTGGTTGGCGCAATAAACACCTGGCCATTGTGGGAGCGAGCCTGCTCGCGAATCCGATAAGAAGAGGCAAACCCATGTCCGACATCCTCTGGCAACCCGACACCCAGCGTATCGCCGGTTCGCGTATGGATGCCTTCCGGCGCGAAATCAATCAGCGGCATTCGCTTAAGCTCGACGACTTCCCTGCCCTGCACCAATGGAGCATCGATCAGCGCCCGGCGTTCTGGCAGGCGATCGTCGATTTCTTCGACATCCGCTTTCAAACCCAGCCAGACGCCGTCTTGCGTGAAGGTGCAGAGATTCCCAGCGCCGAGTGGTTTCCGGGCGCGACGCTGAACTTTGCCGAACACCTGCTGCGCCGCCGCGACGATGCCGTGGCGGTGGTTGCTGTGGCGGAAAACGGCCAGCGCGAACAACTGACCTGGGCCGAACTGGCCGAACACGTCGCCGGTTTTCAGGCGAGCCTGCGCGCGGCGGGCGTTGACCGGGGTGATCGCGTGGCGGCGTGCATGCCCAACACCTGGCAAACCCTGGTGGCGATGTTGGCCACCACCAGCCTCGGCGCGATCTGGTCCTGCTCGTCGCCGGACTTCGGCACCCACGGCGTGATCGATCGCTTTGGCCAGATCGAACCGAAAGTGCTGCTCACCTGTGCCGGTTATCAATACGCCGGAAAAATCCTGGATCAGACCGCCAAGCTCAACGAAATCCTGGCACAACTGCCGTCACTGCAGCAGTTGATCATCGTCCCGTACGCCCGTCCGCAAGCGCGCATCGAGGATTATCAAAGCCACGCTGATGTCTGCTTGTGGCAAGACTTCTATCAACCCGGCGGCGAACCGGATTTCACCCCGGTGCCGTTCAATCATCCGCTCTACGTGCTGTACTCCAGCGGCACCACTGGCGTGCCGAAATGCATCGTCCACAGCACCGGCGGTGTGCTGCTGCAACACGTCAAGGAGCATGGTTTGCACTGCGACCTCGGTCCCGGTGACCGCTTGTTCTACTACACGACCTGCGGCTGGATGATGTGGAACTGGCTGGTTTCGGCGCTCGCGGTTGGCAGCGCCGTGGTGCTCTACGACGGCTCGCCGTTTCATCCGGACCATCAGCGCTTGCTCGACCTGATCGACGACGAACGCATCAGTGTGTTTGGCACCAGTCCGAAATTCCTTGCCACATTGGAAAGCAGCGGCACGAGGCCCCGCGAAAGTCATGACTTGAGCAGTTTGAAAACCCTGCTGTGCACAGGCTCGGCTTTGTCACCGCAAAGCTACGATTTCGTTTACCGCGACTTCAAAACCGATGTGTGCCTGGCTTCGATGTCCGGTGGTACCGACATCGTCTCATGCTTCGTCAATGGCAACCCGCTGTCAGCGATACGTCGCGGAGAAATCATGGGCAAGAGCCTGGGCATGGCCGTCGAGGTGTGGAACGACGCTGGCCAACCGGTGATTGGTGAGAAAGGTGAGCTGGTCTGCACACGGCATTTCCCGGCGATGCCGATCGGCTTGTGGAATGACCCCGACGGCTCAAAACTCCGCCAGTCCTACTTCAGTCTGTTCCCCGGCGTCTGGGCACAAGGTGATTACGCCGAACAGTTGCCCCACGGCGCGATGATCATCCATGGCCGCTCGGATGCGGTGTTGAACCCGGGCGGCGTGCGTATCGGCACGGCGGAAATCTATCGTCAGGTCGAGAAAATCACCGAGGTGCTGGACAGCGTCGCCATCGGCCAGCAGTGGCAGGATGATGTGCGGGTCGTGCTGTTCGTGCGTCTGCGCGATGGGGTCGAACTCGATCAAGGGCTCGAACAGCGAATCCGCGAGGTGATCCGCGCCAATACCACGCCGAGGCATGTCCCGGCGCGGATTGTTGCAGTGACGGACATACCGCGCACCATCAGCGGCAAAGTCGTGGAGCTGGCGGTGCGTGATGTCGTGCATGGAAGGCCGGTAAAAAACACCGATGCACTGGCCAATCCCGAAGCGCTGGAGCAGTTTCGGGATCGACCGGAACTGGCTGATTGAAATCGGCACTGACGCCCTCATCCGACAGGCTGGCGGCAGTGCTTTTCGTCAACGAGGTTTGTTCAAGGTAATGACCACCGGCTCGCCAATCGCCCGGCCCGCACTGGCCTCGAGCGCACTGTCAAGAACAGTCATGTTTTGATCGAAAGTGACCTCGTCAGTGATCAGTTGACTCAGCAATGAGGTGACCAGCGTGAGCGAGTCGGCGTTTTCGAAGGCTCTGGACGGCGCATGACAGTCAGTGCCGCTCTGCGACTGCGCCAGGCAACCTGCCCCCAGATTGAGCAATACGGACACATCCAGCTGCTGTCCGCTGTCACTGGCATGCACGGCGTCGGTGGCATAACCGACATCGTCGGTTTGTGCGCTGGCGTGGAACAGCTCATGAATCAGGTCGTCGGCGATCACATCGTGGTTCAGACCCATGCTGACGAAGTGTCGATTGAAGTTTTTCGTGTAGACCTCAACAAACGCTATAGCGCAATCACCGCTCGAACCCGCGTCTTTCCAGCGCTGGTAATTGTTTGCATCGAACGATGCCAGGGTGTCGTTGATCTTGAGGCCGTCGAGGACCATGTTGCTCAAGGAGAAACCGGCGAAATCGAAGCGGATCAAACGCAAGTAGTTCACCAGCCGATCCGTGGACACCTGAGAAGCATCGCCGAACACGATCTTCATCAGCGCGTCGCGATCGCGTTTGAAATCATGACGGTTGAAGATTTCCAATGCGTTGTCGATCTTGGCCCGGGCACGGGGCAGGCTTTGCTCGATGAACTTGCGCGTGTAACTGAGCGGCAACGTGCGCGGCGAAGCAGGCAGCTGCAAGGGGGCTTGATACACAAAATCCTCCAGAGACTTGCCCCACAAGTTGCCGCGTCGATTCAGCGAGTACCATTTGTCACCACTGCGCGCGGCCAGCACGGCGACGGCTTCATGCGTAGCCCCGCGTGGCCGCCAGCTACCCAACCCGAACTGCGCGTTATCAGCCGCTTCAAGCAGATCATAGGATTGCCGGCGACCGCTGATCCTGTGCAATTGCCCCCCTGGCCAGAGTAATCAGGTCATGAGTGTTCTTGTTGAACCGCAGCAGGCCCTTGTGTACCAGTTTACCGCCCGCCTGCAGACCAGAGGGCACACCGTCGAAGGGATTGAAAAGCGAGATGGCCGAAGTAAACGCCAGCCGGGTGAAACGCGCGGCCTTGGCAGTAGTGGAAATGGCCCTGGTGGAAATACTCAGCGCCTTCGAGCTGGCGCCAGCCACTGTTCCCACCAGGCCGATGCCGTCCATCAAACATCCGTAAACCCCGTCCACCATCTTGTTGTGTTCGCCCGAGGCGATGTCCTCGATGCATTTTTTGAACGGCACCAACAGGTCGATGAAGTAAGTCAGCAAGCGTTCGCCCTCTTCCCGGGAGAGTTCGAGCGGCGTCGGTACACGCACGAGCTCTCTGAGCTCGGTTTTATTCAGGAACGGTCTGTTCTCGGCGAGAAACCCGGCGATGCGCACGATGTTAGGGTCGTTGAATTTCTGGTAGAACCCTGTCTGCAACCGCGCAGATTGCGCTGGTGCTCTCAGCGCGCCGAAGTAATCGATGATCGCCATACTGCTGCTGATCGAAGCGTCCTCGGCCGCGGCATGGGTATAGCGCCTGATGTTCAGCGGAACGCTCTGGGTCAGGGTGTTGCTCAGGGGCGTCGTCATGTTGGCACTGGCGCTCATTCTTGAGCGTTGCTGAAGCTTTCTTTCCCGTCTGATGAAAGCACCCAGCGCATCATTCCTGCGGGTTTCTGCACGCGAAGTGAATAATTCATAACAAAGATCAGCGTCTTCATCAGAGGTGTACATCACAACGCCGAAGCGGCCCGTGGCGGCATCCCGGCTTTGTTGTGTTTCTTGTTCAAGCCCTACATTCAAAGGTCCGCAGGCCCGGCGCGTAGTCACATAGGATGCCGATTCACGCACGGTGAAAAAATGAATGTCGGCATTCATGAACACTTGCAGATCCGCTTCCGGCATGTGTGCCAACGCCAGCCTGACGGCAGACATCATGCCGCCATTCACCGCTTCGAAATGCACGGCCAACTGACGATCCATTTCCTCGTCACAGGATTCAATCGTCAGCAGTCGCGGATAACGCTGATAAAGGCTGAGACCCGCAGGGTTGTAGTTGATCGCAGGTTGCAGCAATCCGTTGACAATCAAACGTACGGTGCGCCTGTCCCACTGACCGGTGACCAGATCGCCCGATTGATGCAGCTCGACCATGGACATGATTTGCTGTCCGCCTTTCTCGGACAGCGCCTTTTCATCCAGTGTGTCGCAGCCAGGTGCAGCTTTTCTCAATTGGCTTCGTGCAATTTCCGCTCGGTTGGGTAACGGTGTCGAAAATGCGCGGGCTAGCTGGGCGAATTGGTCTGCGTGGCGCTCAAACGCGTCAATCGCCCTTCGTGTACAGGTTTCTTCTGCCTGTTCGAGCTCGGCTCTGGAGATAATCCGGTTGAGCAACGCCCACTCCACGATCGGGTCGATCAGCGCCAGATCGCGCATATGCTTCTGCGCTTCACTGACCGGCTCCAGTTCGCCGTAAGCGATGATCTGTGCATAGGTCAATTCCCGCGAGGCCCCGGTTTTTAGTGCCTCGACCAATACTACAGCGCGACAGAACTTGATCCAGGCGATCGACCCAAGTGTGACCTCTGTCGGAATTTTCCTGACCAGAAATTCGGGCGCGTTGCGTGCCAGGAGAAGATGAACCACCAAAGGCGCCAATATCGGATCTACCCAGCGCTTGTTCCGCACAAACTCGGTGTATTCCTCGAGTATCTCTGATGGATGGCGCTCAACATTGTCTGGCGAGTACAGGTCTCGCCGTTCGACCAAGTGGCGATGGCCGATCGATGGGTCCAGGTCGAGTAATATCGCGGTCATCAACAATTGGCGGAGAATATTTTCGGAAAGCGTTTGCCCGTCATTCACCCCGTACCAATTGAGCTCTTTGATATAACTTCTGGCAAGATCCAGCGAAACTGGATAGGCGACAAATTCAAAGAGGCGCTGCGCCGCCGTTTCGTGAGATATATCCGCGCGCCCTGTGACGTTGTACAAGGCTGACAACAGTTTTCGCTTCGGCATCAATTTGGCGGTGGCGCCACGAATATCTGCAAATTGCTCTTCGGATAACCCGTTGTGACTCTGCTCACCGGATTGAAAGTGATCCCAAAAAGCAACTGGCTCCCTGACCTCGGGTGAAAACTTGAACAAGCCGATCAAGTTACTGATCTTGGCCTTGGTGTCAGGCAGATCGATATCATGAAACTTGAACCACTGATCCAGGGTTACATCCAGATCGGGCCATACAAAACCGCCGGCGACTGCGGCAATGTCGGCGATGAGACTCACCGTCGAGCGCGTAGGTTGACTGTATACAAAATACTGCGCCGCAACCAGATCTACCCAACCTCTGACGGCACGGACTTCCATCTTGCCATCCGGCGTAATCCGAACCAGGCCGTTATGCTCGCGCGCCTCCTCTCGACCGATTGCACCAATGACCGGCCCGGTTTTCAGCAGTTCATTGAGCAGCAGTCTGCCGGGGTTATATATTTCATGCAGTGAAGAGCCTGGTTGCAACTCTACTTCACGCCCATACCAGTCTATATCGTGATCTTCAGTGTACTCATTCAATGCCTCTTCCAGATGCCGGAGAACCATATCGCGCTCGGTGGCATCTGCCGCAGACCGATACTTCCATTCAGCCAGCGCAACTTTCGATGGGCGGAATACTTTATTTTTCTTAACTTCGTTCAAGGTAAAACCTCATCAAACCAACTAGCTGACCATTCAGCGTGATGACGTTTTACCCAAACACATACAACCGAACCACGAGTCAATTATTAAGTGTTGTTGCCGTGCAAACACACGATGCAATCGAAGACACCAAGTCAATCCATCAAACCCCACTCGCCGGTGCCTGTATTGTTAACACCTGCCTGATCGTGCTGAAGTTTGATTCGCAACTTCAAGTTATTCACCGAATCGGCATTCTTCAATGCTTCCTGCTCACTGATTGCACCTTCTGCAAACAGCGCAAACAGTGCCGCGTCAAATGTCTGCATACCGAGTCCGGTCGATTTTTCCATCATCGGCTTGAGCTCTTCGAACTGGCCGCGTCGGACCAGGTCAGCGATGGTCGGCGTACCCAGAAGAATTTCGACTGCCGCGCGCCTTTGGCCATCGACAGTGCGGAGCAGACGCTGCGAAACACAGGCTTTGAGGTTGTTGCCCAATGTCTGCAAAAGCTGTTCGCGCTTCTCCTCGGGAAACATATTGATGATTCGATCCACCGCCTGATTGGCGTTGGTCGCATGCAGCGTCGACAACACAAGATGGCCGGTATCAGCGAATGACAGTGCATGCTCCATGGTTTCGCGGTCACGGATCTCACCAATCAATACAACATCAGGAGCCTGGCGCAGAGTGTTCTTCAAAGCCGCATGAAAGCTTCGGGTATCTACGCCGACTTCACGCTGATTGATGATCGAGCGCTTGTGCCGATGGATATATTCGATCGGGTCTTCGATCGTCACAATGTGTCCGGCACTGTGACGGTTGCGGTGATCGATGAGTGCCGCCAGCGAAGTCGACTTGCCTGAACTGGTCGCGCCGACAAAAAGAATCAGGCCACGTTTGAGCATCACCGTTTCCAGCAGCACCGGCGGCAGCTTCAGGTCTTCGAATCGCGGGATGTCGACCTTGACGTTGCGGATCACGATCGAAACGTCGTTGCGCTGCTTGAAAATGTTCACCCGGAACCGCCCGACGCCCGTTCGGGAGATTGCCAGGTTCATTTCCAGATCCCGGTCGAACTCCCGGCGCTGCTCGGCGTCCATCAGGGAGGTGGCGATGGCCGCGGTTTCGCCGGGTTTGAATGGCTGATCGCTGAGCGCTGTCAGCATGCCATCAATGCGCGCGCTCGGCGCTGCGCCGGTAGAGAGGAACAGATCCGAGCCGTTTTTTTGCGACAATATTGACAACAGTGCATCGATTTCCATGGCTGAAAGCACCCGCGAAGCATTGAATGAGCAAATTTGGCCGACGCTTGGCGCGGCTCCTGCAACAATGATAGACCCCGTCTCACCGAACCACGCTCAGGATTGAAACATGAATGCTGTATCCACCACCGATGACGCTCAGGCCCTGATTGCCCGCACCGACTGGAGCCGCAGCCCGCTGGGC
>NZ_RCNX01000055.1:0-34447 GCF_004307595.1 Pseudomonas sp. Sample_23 | reverse complement strand
TCCAGCAGAATCACCCCGTCCGACAGCCCGGCGATGATCTGCTGCAACTGGCGACGGTTGGTTTCGGTGGTCAGAACTTCCTGGCTCATTGGATCTCCACACTGTGATGCGGCTAGGTGAAGAGTACGACCGCAGCGGTTCGGGATCGTGCCACGGCCTCAAAATCGCCAGAAATCCCCTGTGGGAGCGAGCCTGCTCGCGAAAGCGCTGGGTCAGACAGGCCATTCGGTGACTGACCCGGCGCATTCGCGAGCAGGCTCGCTCCCACAGGTTTACTGGGTGTGTTTACCTTAGGCGGCACGCTCGCTGTCCGCCACCATCGCCGAAGCCGCGAGCATCGCCCTTAGTAACACCGCACACCCTGCCGCGAGATCATCCGGTGCGGCATTCTCGATTTCGTTGTGGCTGATCCCGCCCTCGCACGGCACGAAGATCATCCCGGCCGGACCTAGCTCGGCGAGAAAGATCGCGTCATGCCCGGCGCCACTGACAATGTCCATGTGCGACAGACCCAGCCCTTTCGCGGCGCCGCGCACCGCCTCCACGCAGCCCTTTTCGAAGTACAGCGGCGGGAAGTCGGCGGTCGGGGTCAGTTCATAGGTGAGGCCGTGCTCTTCGCAGGTCGCATCGATGACTTGTTTCACTTCGGCAATCATCGAATCCAGCCGCGCCGGCTCCAGATGCCGGAAGTCGAGGGTCATGCGCACTTCGCCGGGGATCACGTTGCGCGAGCCGGGATAGGCTTGCAGGCAGCCGACCGTGCCGCAGGCGTGAGGCTGATGGCCGAGGGCGGCGCGGTTGACGGCGCCGACGATCACCGAGGCGCCGACCAGGGCATCCTTGCGCAGGTGCATCGGCGTCGGGCCGGCGTGGGCTTCGACGCCGCGCAATTTCAGGTCGAACCACTTCTGCCCGAGCGCGCCGAGTACCACGCCGATGGTTTTCTCTTCGTCCTCGAGGATCGGGCCTTGCTCGATGTGCGCTTCGAAATAGGCGCCGACTGCATGCCCGCTGACCTGGCGCGGACCGGCGTAGCCGATGGCATTCAGTGCTTCACCGACCGTGACGCCGTCGGCATCGACCTTGGCGAGGGTTTCTTCGAGGGTGAATTTCTCGGCGAAGACCCCGGAACCCATCATGCACGGGGCGAAGCGTGAGCCCTCTTCGTTGGTCCAGACCACCACTTCCAGCGGCGCTTCGGTTTCCACGCCGAGGTCGTTGAGGGTGCGCAGCACTTCGACGCCGGCGAGCACGCCGAAGCAACCGTCGAACTTGCCACCGGTGGGTTGAGTGTCGATGTGGCTGCCGGTCATCACCGGCGGCAGGTTCGGGTTGCGCCCGGCGCGCCGGGCGAAAATGTTGCCCACGGCATCGACCGTGACGCTGCAACCGGCGTCCTTGCACCACTGCACGAACAGGTCGCGGGCCTGGCGGTCGAGGTCGGTCAGGGCCAGGCGACAGACGCCGCCCTTGACCGTGGCACCGAGTCTGGCCAGTTCCATGAGCGAGGCCCAGAGGCGATCGCGGTTGATGTGCTGATGGGTGGATTGCAGAACGTCTACGGCTGCGTTCATGGGGATCTCCTCAATGCTGATGCCGATAGTGCCCATGCTCTGCGTGGGCATTCATCCATGGACGCTCTGCGTCCGCTGTTGGGACGCAGAGCGTCCCGGGCTGCATTCCCACGCAGAGCGTGGGAACGATCATGTGTTACACCGCTGTTTTCACGGCAGAAGGCTGCGCCCGCATTACACACAACCCGTAATAAATCACTCCGCCCAACGCCGAGCCGGTGAACCAGCCATAGCTGTAGAACCAGCTGAACGCGTCGCTGCCCAGCGACAGCAAGGTCAGCGCCACCGGCACGCCAAAGGCGAGAAAACCCGCCCAGTTCCAAGCCGGATACACGTCATCGCGGTACAGCCCGGCGAGGTCCAGTCGCTGTTTCTTGATCAGGAAATAATCCACCACCATGATCCCGGCGATCGGCCCGAGCAGGCTTGAGTAGCCCAGCAGCCAGTTCGAATACACGGTTTCCAGGCTGATGTCGGAAACGATCAGGCCAAGCTTTTTCAGCAGTTCATGGCCCATCAGCACCAGCCCGACCAGACCGGTGAGCAACACCGCTTTGGTGCGGTTGATCACCTTCGGTGCGATGTTCTGGAAGTCATTGGTTGGCGAGACGATATTGGCGGCGGTGTTGGTCGACAGTGTGGCAACGATGATCAGCGCCATGGCCACCGCGACCCACACTGGGCTCTGGATATGGCCGATCAGCGTGACCGGGTCGGACACGGTGACGCCGACCAGTTTCACCGATGCGGCGGTCATCACTACGCCCAGCGCAGCGAAGAGGAACATGGTCAGCGGCAGGCCGAAAATCTGCCCGAGGATCTGATCCTTCTGGCTCTTGGCGTAGCGACTGAAGTCGGGAATGTTCAGCGACAGCGTGGCCCAGAACCCGACCATTGCCGTCAGCCCTGCCGCGAAGTAACTCACCACGCTGGCGCCTTCCGGACGCTTGGGCGGGATCGCCAGCAACTCAGTCATCGACACATTGGGCATCGCCCACACCAGCAGGCCGATGCCCACCGCCACCAGCAACGGCGCCGACAAGGTTTCCAGCCATTTGATCGACTCGGCACCGCGAATCACCACCCACAGATTCAGCGCCCAGAACACCATGAAACCGGTCACCTCGCCGGTGCCGCCGAGGGATTTCCAGCCCTCGAACACCGAGCCGAGAAACAGGTGAATCGCCAGTCCGCCGAACATGGTCTGGATGCCGAACCAGCCACACGCCACCAACGCGCGGATCAGGCACGGCACGTTGGAACCGAGAATGCCGAACGACGAGCGCAGCAGCACCGGAAACGGAATGCCGTACTTGGTGCCGGGGAAAGCATTGAGGGTCAGTGGAATCAACACGATGACGTTGGCAAACAGAATCGCCAACAGCGCTTCGCCGACGCTCAAGCCGAAATAAGCGGTGAGCACGCCGCCGAGGGTGTAGGTCGGCACGCAAATCGACATGCCGACCCACAGCGCGGTGATGTGCCATTTGTTCCAAGTGCGTTCGCGCACCTTGGTCGGTGCCATGTCGTGGTTGTAACGGGGACTGTCGAGGACGTCGCTGCCGGCTTCGAGCTCGTACAAGCCGTCGCGCTCGGTCACTTGTGATCTGGTCTGTTGCATGGCCGCTCCACTGTTCTTCTGATTATTTTTTGCTCATCAGGCGGCTGGCGCATACGGCGCCAACCGGACGATGGCCGGAGGAACTGACAACTTTCATGCACCGGCCATGGTGTCAGCGGCGGCATCAATAAACGTGCCGGGTCTGGCGCTAAACGCTTGGGCGGTGCACTGGACGCTTTGCAACTTTCTGATATTCATCAGTTTTAATTGATTATTCGATGAGTCCGGGAAAACTTGTCTGAACGCTCAGGCTAAACGTCGGGCAAGTTGTCCGAAGTGTCAGGACTCAAACTGGTGCACTGCATTTATTTTTGTCGGTGAACCCGCAACCGCAGCACAACTTCAAGCGGCTGATTTCACATAGGAAATCTTGCTCATATTTCCATCCTGTCAAGTGCGTCAAAATGGTGAGCAGCCTCACCATTTTGGTGATTTCCATTATTTATCCTCATTTATCAATAGCTTGAAATAGCTATAAGCTTATAAAAAATATTCTTGATCATTCTTGAAATCGCGACTAGTTTCTATTCCTGACAGCGATGACAGGAATACGAACTGCGCCGCTGTACTTCAATAAAACATCTAGAACCGGCACAAGTCGGTCATGCCTGCGAGGAATCCGGAATGTCTCTGTTGATCCGTGGCGCCACCGTTGTTACCCATGATGAAAGTTACCGCGCCGACGTCTATTGCGCTGACGGCGTGATCAAAGCCATTGGTGAAAACCTCGACATTCCCGCCGGCGCCGAAGTGCTCGACGGCAGTGGCCAGTACCTGATGCCCGGCGGCATCGATCCGCATACGCATATGCAACTGCCGTTCATGGGCACCGTTGCCAGCGAGGATTTCTACAGCGGCACCGCTGCCGGCCTGGCCGGCGGCACTACCTCGATCATCGATTTCGTCATTCCCAATCCGCAGCAATCGCTGATGGACGCGTTTCATCAGTGGCGCGGCTGGGCGCAAAAGTCTGCGTCGGACTATGGCTTCCACGTCGCAATCACCTGGTGGAGCGAGCAGGTGCGCGAGGAAATGGCCGAGCTGGTCAGCCACCACGGCATCAACAGCTTCAAGCATTTCATGGCCTACAAGAACGCGATCATGGCCGCCGACGACACCCTGGTGGCGAGTTTCGAGCGCTGCCTGGAACTCGGTGCGGTGCCGACCGTGCACGCGGAAAATGGCGAGCTGGTCTATCACCTGCAACGCAAGCTGATGGCCCAGGGCATTACCGGGCCGGAGGCGCATCCGCTGTCGCGACCTTCGCAGGTCGAAGGTGAAGCCGCGAGCCGGGCGATCCGTATCGCCGAAACCATCGGAACGCCGTTGTACCTGGTGCACGTTTCCACCAAGGAAGCTCTGGACGAAATCACCTATGCCCGCAGCAAGGGCCAGCCGGTGTACGGCGAGGTGCTGGCCGGGCACTTGCTGCTTGACGACAGCGTCTATCAACACCCGGACTGGCAGACCGCCGCCGGCTACGTGATGAGCCCGCCGTTCCGTCCACGCGCCCATCAGGAGGCGCTGTGGCACGGGCTGCAGAACGGCAATCTGCACACCACCGCCACCGACCACTGCTGCTTTTGCGCGGAGCAGAAAGCCGCCGGCCGCGACGACTTCAGCAAGATTCCCAACGGCACCGCCGGTATCGAAGACCGCATGGCGGTGCTGTGGGATGAAGGCGTCAACTCCGGACGATTGTCGATGCAGGATTTCGTTGCGCTGACCTCCACCAACACAGCAAAGATTTTCAATCTCTATCCACGCAAAGGTGCGATCCGCGTGGGCGCCGATGCCGATCTGGTGCTGTGGGATCCGCAAGGCACTCGGACCATTTCCGCCAAGACCCACCATCAGCAGGTGGACTTCAACATCTTCGAAGGCAAGACCGTGCGCGGCGTGCCGAGCCACACCGTCAGCCAGGGCCGTGTGGTCTGGGCCGACGGCGACCTGCGCGCCGAACGCGGCGCCGGACGCTACATCGAACGGCCGGCCTATCCGGCGGTGTTTGATTTGTTGAGCAAGCGGGCGGAGTTGCATAAACCGAGCGCTGTTAAACGCTGAAATCCAGGCCTTCGGCCTTCGCGAGCAGGCTCGCTCCCACAGGTGAGCGCATTGCAAATGTGGGAGCGAGCCTGCTCGCGAAGAGGCCCTCCCTGACGCCATAAAACCACTGTCCACCAGAGGCAGCACCTCAATTAGCCATGAGGCCATAAACCGTGATCGAGACCCTGAACCACCTCCCCCACCCGCACGAAAGCGCGGCCGCCCTCGCCGGCCATTTCACTGATCTGGCGCCGCCGCTCAATGCCCGGCAGGCGCATCTGGAAGCCTCGCGCTGCCTGTATTGCTACGACGCGCCTTGCGTCAATGCATGCCCCAGCGAAATCGACATCCCGTCATTCATCCGCAACATCCATCAGGACAACGTCCAGGGCGCGGCGCAGAAAATCCTGTCGGCAAACATCCTCGGCGGCAGTTGCGCGCGGGTCTGTCCGACGGAAATCCTCTGCCAGCAAGCCTGCGTGCGCAACAACGCGCAGGAATGCGCGCCCGTGCTGATTGGTCTGCTGCAACGTTACGCCGTAGACAACGCACATTTCGCCGAACATCCGTTCCAGCGCGCCCCGGTCACAGGCAAACGTATCGCCGTGGTCGGCGCCGGGCCGGCCGGGTTGTCCTGCGCTCATCGCAGCGCGATGCACGGGCATGACGTGGTGATTTTCGAAGCACGGGAAAAAGCCGGCGGGCTCAACGAGTACGGCATCGCCAAGTACAAACTGGTCGATGACTACGCGCAGAAAGAACTGGATTTTCTCCTGCAGATTGGCGGAATAGAAATCCGCCACGGCCAGAAACTCGGTGCAAACCTCACCCTCAGCGAACTGCATCAACAGTTCGACGCGGTATTCCTCGGCCTCGGCCTGAATGCCAGCAAGCAACTCGGTCTGGCCCACGAAGACGCGCCGGGCCTGCTCGCCGCCACCGATTACATCCGCGAACTGCGCCAGGCCGATGACCTCACGCAACTGCCCTTGGCTGAACGCTGCATCGTTCTCGGCGCTGGCAACACGGCGATCGACATGGCCGTGCAAATGGCCCGCCTCGGCGCGCGCGATGTCAATCTGGTGTATCGCCGTGGTGCGGCAGACATGGGCGCCACCCACCATGAGCAGGACATCGCCAAATCCAATCAGGTGCGATTGCTGACCTGGGCCCAGCCGGAGCGAGTGTTGCTCGATGATCAGGGCCGCGTGCGCGGCATGCGTTTCGCCCGCACCGATCTGGTTGAAGGCCGTCTGCAAACCACCGGAGAAACCTTCGAGCTGGCTGCCGATGCGATCTTCAAAGCGATCGGCCAGAGCTTCGATGACAGCACCCTTAGCGATCCGTTGGCGCGCGAGCTCAAACGTCAGGGCGAACGCATCGAGGTCGATGAACACCTGCGCACCAGCGTCCCCGGCGTGTATGCCGGCGGCGACTGCACCAGCCTCGATCGGGACCTTACCGTGCAAGCGGTGCAGCATGGCAAACGCGCCGCCGAGGCGATCAACGCTCAACTGATGCTCAACGTGGAGGCTGCGTAAATGGCCGATCTCTCGATAGTCTTCGCCGGTATCAAAGCGCCCAACCCGTTCTGGCTGGCCTCTGCGCCACCCACCGACAAGGCCTACAACGTGGTCCGCGCCTTCGAAGCGGGCTGGGGTGGCGTGGTCTGGAAAACCCTGGGTGAGGATCCGGCGGCGGTCAACGTTTCCTCGCGTTATTCGGCGCATTACGGCGCCAATCGCGAAGTGCTGGGCATCAACAACATCGAACTGATCACCGACCGTTCGCTGGAAATCAACCTGCGCGAAATCACTCAGGTGAAAAAGGATTGGCCGGATCGCGCGCTGATCGTGTCGCTGATGGTGCCGTGTGTCGAGGAGTCGTGGAAACACATTCTGCCGCTGGTCGAGGCCACTGGCGCCGACGGCATCGAACTCAACTTCGGCTGCCCCCACGGCATGCCTGAACGCGGCATGGGCGCAGCGGTCGGCCAGGTGCCGGAATATGTCGAGCAGGTGACCCGCTGGTGCAAGACGTACTGCTCGCTGCCGGTGATCGTCAAACTCACTCCGAACATCACCGACATCCGCGTCGCTGCCCGGGCGGCGCATCGTGGTGGCGCCGATGCGGTGTCGCTGATCAACACGATCAACTCGATCACCAGCGTCGACCTGGACCACATGGTCGCCCTGCCCACCGTCGGCAGCAAAAGCACCCACGGCGGTTATTGCGGTTCGGCGGTCAAGCCGATTGCGCTGAACATGGTCGCGGAAATTGCCCGTGACCCGCAGACCCAAGGCTTGCCGATCTGCGGCATTGGCGGCATCGGCAGCTGGCGCGACGCCGCGGAGTTCATGGCGCTGGGCAGCGGCGCGGTGCAGGTGTGCACGGCGGCGATGCTGCATGGTTTCCGCATTGTCGAAGAGATGAAGGATGGCCTGTCGCGGTGGATGGACAGCCAGGGCTACGCCAATATTGCCGAGTTCTCCGGGCGCGCCGTGGGTAACACCACGGATTGGAAGTACCTCGATATCAACTACCAGGTCATCGCAAAGATCGACCAGGAGGCGTGCATTGGTTGCGGACGTTGCCACATCGCTTGTGAAGACACGTCACACCAGGCGATCGGCAGTCTGAAACAGGCCGACGGTACGCATAAATATGAAGTGATCGATGAGGAATGTGTGGGCTGCAACCTGTGCCAGATCACCTGCCCCGTGGCCGACTGCATCGAGATGGTGCCGATGGACACGGGCAAGCCGTTTCTGGACTGGAATCATGATCCGCGCAACCCCTACCACGTTGCAGTCTGAAAAACCCCCTCACCCTAGCCCTCTCCCCAAGGGAGAGGGGACTGATTGGGGGATGCTGACAAACTTCGCCGACCTGAAAGAGTTGTTGTGAATCCATAATCGACACGGTCTTTCAGGTCGATGTACCTCTCGATACACCTCGGTCGGCCCCCTCTCCCTCTGGGAGAGGGCTGGGGTGAGGGTAAGCCCTTGATGGTGCTCTTCAAGGCTCCAGCCCGATCCCGCGCAAAATCACACCCGTCACGGTCTGCACCGCCCGCTCGAACTGCATATCCGACAACGGCTGATGATCATTCAGAATATTCACCTGATGATCAAAGTCGGCGTAGTGCTGCGTCGACGCCCAGATCATGTACAGCAACCCCGACGGCTCCACCGGCAGAATCCGCTTGTCCTCGACCCACTGGCGAATCTTCGCTTCCTTCATCTTCGCCCAGTCATACAGGCTCGCATCCAGCGCCTCGCCCAGGGTCGGCGCGCCGTGGATGATCTCGTTGGCCCAGACTTTCGAGCCATAGGGCCGGCTGCGTGAGTGGTTCATCTTGGCGCGGATGTAGCTGCTCAGCACAACGCGCGGGTCGTCGAACATCTCGAAGCACAGCGCGTCCTGCTTCCACACTTCCAGCAGATCGAACAGCACTGCGCTGTACAGCTCGCTCTTGGTGCTGAAGTAGTAATGCAGATTGGAACGCGGCAACTGCACTTCGGCAGCGATGTCCGCCATGGCGGTGCTGCCGAAGCCTTTTTCGGCGAAAACCTTTTCCGCCGCCAGCAGGATTTTCTCGACGTTACTGCGGCGAATTTCGATCTTGTGATTGCCCATGTGGGCTCCCTGACAACAGCGTTGCGCAAGACTAGCATCCGCTCTGATCCGGGCGCGACCGCCGCCAACAAAACTTCGCAGGTACAAGCGCTATGGCACAGCGCTCACACCGATAGACGTTGGTTCACTCACGCCCAGATTACCTTCGACCTGCCCGGCCATGTGCAGCGTGCCGGCCATCACCCCCGTTGTCGGATTCTGCAGCAGCTTCTGCCAGGCCTTGTCGAAGGTGTTGCCGAGGCTGCTGCGGATCAGCGCTTCGCTGTCGGGGCGGTCGTTGGCCTGGATGATTGCGCGTATGCCGGCCACGCCGACCGAAATCATCGCCCCGGCGAGTTTACCCGCCGCTGCCGCCACTGCACTGGCGGCGCCGCGCGGGGCCATTTCCGCTTCGATGCGCTGGCTGGCGCGCTTGGCCACCGGGGCCATCGCCGCGTCGGTGGAAGAGATGCCCTTGGCGCCGCCGTCGGTGTGGATCTTGTCGATCAGTGCGGCGTACGCCGGGAGGGTGTTCAGCGGCTCGGTGCTGATGACTTTGAACAGCGACGCATCCCGCGCCGGCGGCGGGCCTAGGGCGATGGCCGGGATCTTCTGCAAGCGGCCGTTGAGCTGCGCAATCGGCACACCGTGACGCTGGGCGATGAGCGGCATCTGCTGCGCCATCAACTGCGCATAGAACGCCGTGGCCTGCGCCAGAATCGCATCCGGATCGATCTCCACGGCGACCGGCGCGAGGACTTTTTCCTGATATTGCTCAAGCAGATACGCCGCCAGCCGTTTCGCCGAAGCGTCCTGCTCGCCGCCGGCGCTGATCGTGTACCAACTGACCTTCATCGACAGCCATTCCTGGGTCCAGTAGCTGCTGAACCAGGGGATGAAATTTTCTTCAGTTTGCTGATAGACCCGAGTGCGCCAATGTTCCATCGAGCCACGGGCGAACAGCTTGACCTGCTCGGTGGCCTGCTGCGAAGCGCTGAGGATCTCGCGGTCGATCTGCTGCCAGGTTTGCGCCGACACCACCACCGCCTGCGGCGCACTCACCGGCGCCCGAGCCGAGGAGGCGCAGCCGGCCAGCAAAAGCAGTGCGGCAACGACCAGCGCGCGCGGGTTCACGGTGGCGGTGTCCTTTGGCTTGGGGAGGGGCAGGTTTGAGTATAGGCAGGTCAGTCGATTTCGATGCTGAAGGTTCCGGCCTCTTCGCGAGCAGGCTCGCTCCCACATTTGAAATGTGTTGCACCTGTGGGAGCGAGCCTGCTCGCGAAGGCGCCATCAGCAGCGCCGCAAACCTCAACCATCACCACCATCGATATCCACCATCGCCACGATTGCCTTCCGCCCTCCCATGATGAAAGGCACGATTGATCCATCCGAAACACAACGAGGCGTTCACACCATGATCCACACCCAAGTCACCCTCTCCGTGAGTTTCCCGGTGTTCGGCAGCAACTACTACCAACAGCACGTCGTTCCGCGCAAGGCGCAGATGCTGGTGTTCAACAAGGATTTCGACGATCTGCTGATGCCCGCCGCCAGCAACCATTTCAGCAATGAAGTGGTCGGCCTCAACGATCAGTTCCGTTTTCTGAGCGACATACTCGCCACCCATTTGCTCGATCACGAGGCCTCGGTGCCTACGCGATCCCGCGTCCAGGCGAACGCTCGTTTTTTCAACTGAGGCTGATGCACAGAGGGCGTTCCTTTGATGGGAACGCCCTCTTCATTCAATCAGTCATCATCGCGATCACGGTGATAACGACGGCCATCGCGGCGGTCGTCATCGCGGTCGTCCCAGCGCCGGTCATGGTCGTAATAGCGGCCATGGTCGCGGTCGTAGTGCCGGCCATGCCGGTGGTCATCATCAAAATCCGCAATACAGCCGCTGAGCAATACGGCGGCGGTCACAGTGAGCAGCATGGTTGTCGCTTGCTTCATTCAACACTTCCCTAAAACCCAAGGTCTTGACGACGGAAATCGCCACGCTGCCCGCGTCTTCGGGACGCAGTGCGCGCAGCCGCAGATACGACCGGGCAAAAGCGCGTTGATTCAGTGGCCACTATCGACCGTTTGTCGGCTTGTTCGTCGCAGCCAAACAGCGGCGTAACGCCACCTATACTGCTTGCAACCTACCCCCATGCAATGGATCTGCGCCCTCAATAACAATAAGCAGAGGTGGATCATGGTCTGGCAGCAAATCTACGACCCGTTCGGCAACCCGGTACTCTCCACGCTGATGGCCGCAGTGCCGGTGGTGGTGATGCTCGCGGCGCTGGCGTTCTTTCACGTCAAGGCGCATCTGGCGGCGCTGATGGCGCTGGCGTCCGCCCTGCTGATCTCGATTTTCGCCTTCGACATGCCGGCGGGCATGGCCGGTTCGGCGGCGTTGTTCGGCGCGGCGAATGGCTTGCTGCCGATCGGCTGGATTGTGCTCAACATCATCTTTCTGCATCGCCTGACCACCGAAAACGGTTCGTTCAAAGTGCTGCAGGACTCCCTAGCGCGCATCACCGATGATCGACGCTTGCAGTTGCTGCTGATCGCCTTCTGCTTTGGTGCATTCTTCGAAGGTGCGGCAGGCTTTGGCACGCCGGTGGCGGTGACCGGGGCGATTCTGATCGGCCTGGGTTTTTCGCCATTGGCCGCATCGGGTCTGGCGCTGATCGCCAACACTGCGCCCGTGGCTTTCGGTGCACTGGGCACGCCGATCATCACCCTGGCCAAAGTCACCGGGCTGGATGAGATGGAGCTGTCGATGATGGTCGGGCGACAGTTGCCGTTCTTCTCGGTGCTGGTGCCGTTCTGGTTGATCTGGGCCTTTGCCGGGTGGCGCAAGATGCTCGAGGTGTGGCCGGCGATTCTGGTGGCCGGAGTAAGTTTCGCCATCCCGCAATTTCTCGTCTCGAACTATCACGGGCCGATGCTGGTGGACGTCATCGCTGCGCTGATTTCCATGGCCTGTCTGACGCTGTTCCTCAAGGTGTGGAAACCGGCGACCATCCACACCTCGGCAGCGTTGTCCGGGCGCGTCGACAACTCCAAGGTCGACGAAGAAACAGTCACCGCCAGCGCCGCGTTCAGCGATCAGGCGCGCCCGGCAGTGATGCGTGCGTGGATGCCGTGGATCATTCTCACGGTGTTCGTGTTTGCCTGGGGCACGCAGGGCTTCAAAAACATGTTCGATACGCGACCGGTGATCGACCCGGTCACGCAATCGGCCAAACTCGACCCGCAAGGCAAACCGGTGCGCGAGGCCAATCCGATTTTCGCCCCGGCGGTGACCTTCACCGGTCTGCATCTGCAAATCGAGAAAGTACCGCCGGTTGTCGCGGCGCCGAAAGCCGAGGAAGCGATTTACAAGTTCACCTGGCTGACCGCGACCGGCAGCGGGATTTTGCTGGCGGCGATTGTTGGCGGTCTGCTGATGGGTTATTCGATCCCGCAACTGATCAAGCAGTACCTGCGCACGTTGTGGGTGGTGCGATTTTCGTTGATCACGATTGCGGCGATGCTCGCGCTGGGCTTCCTCACGCGCTATTCGGGGCTGGATGCGACCATGGGCCTGGCGTTCGCGGCGACGGGGATTTTCTATCCGATGTTCGGCACGCTGCTCGGCTGGCTGGGGGTGGCGCTGACCGGTTCCGACACGGCTTCGAACGTGCTGTTTGGCGGCTTGCAACGGGTGACCTCGGAACAGCTGGGTATCAGCCCGGTGCTGATGGCGGCAGCGAACAGTTCCGGTGGGGTGATGGGCAAAATGGTCGACGCGCAGTCGATCGTCGTCGCCTCCACCGCGACCCGTTGGTACGGGCATGAGGGCGAGATTCTGCGTTATGTGTTCTTCCACTCCATCGTGCTGGCGATCCTGGTCGGCGGGCTGGTGACGTTGCAGGCGTATGTCGCACCGTTTACCTCGATGGTGGTGGGTGGGCCATAACTGAATAAACATAACGCCACTGTGGGAGCGAGCCTGCTCGCGAAGAGGTCGGCACATCCAGCAGCGGCTGGGTCTGACCCGACGCTTTCGCGAGCAGGCTCGCTCCCACGGGTCTATTGATGAGCTGCGCACATAACTCTTTAGCGCAAATCCGACAAAACCTTTTCCCTCCCGCTGCGGTCACTCCTTTTACGAGACTGGCATGCATGCCGGCGCGCCCGTTTGGGCCTTTTGCAATCCTGCCGCCCGATGAGAGAAAAGGAATCGAACCATGCCGATTTCCCGACGCAACTTCATGATCCTCGGCGCCGTAACCGCGACGGCGTTCGCCATGCCCCCCTTTATCAGCCTCAAGGCCTACGCGGCCAGTCTGGAGCAACCGGCCATGAGTAAAGTGACCCTGCAAGTCAACGGTAAACCGCAAACCCTCGAAGTAGACACCCGCACTACCCTGCTCGACGCCCTGCGCGAACACCTGCACCTGACCGGCACCAAGAAAGGCTGCGACCACGGCCAGTGCGGCGCCTGCACGGTGATCGCCGATGGTCGGCGGATCAACTCCTGCCTGACCCTGGCAGTGATGCACGACGGCAGTGAGGTGACCACCATCGAAGGCCTCGGCATGCCGGACAAGCTGCACCCGATGCAGGCCGCGTTCATCAAGCACGACGGTTACCAGTGCGGCTATTGCACCCCTGGGCAGATCTGCTCGGCGGTCGCTGTGCTCAAAGAAATCCGCGACGGCATTCCCAGCCACGTCAGCCCGAGCCTGACCGAGCCGCCGAAACTGATTGCCGCCGAACTGCAGGAGCGCATGAGCGGCAATATCTGCCGCTGTGGCGCTTACTCGAACATCATCGAAGCCATCACTGAAGTCGCGGAGGTGCCGGCATGAGAGCCTTCAATTACAGCCGCGCCGACTCGCCTGCCGCAGCCGCTTCCCAGGCTGCGCAAGTCGAGGGCGCCAAGTTCATCGCCGGCGGCACCAACCTGCTCGACCTGATGAAACTCGACATCGAAACCCCGGTACACCTGATCGACATCAACCACCTCGGCCTGGACCAGATCGAAGCAACACCCGAAGGCGGACTGCGCATCGGCGCGCTGGTGCGCAACACTGATCTGGCCGCCGACGCGCGCGTGCGCAAGGACTACGCCCTGCTCTCCCGCGCCTTGCTCGCCGGGGCCTCCGGGCAGTTGCGCAACATGGCGACCACCGCCGGCAACCTGCTGCAACGCACCCGCTGCCCGTACTTTTACGACACCCATCAAGCCTGCAACAAACGCAACCCCGGCAGTGGCTGCGCGGCGATCGGTGGCGTGACCCGGCAACTCGGAATAATCGGCGTCAGCGACGCTTGCATCGCCACCCACCCGAGCGACATGGCCATCGCCATGCGCGCGCTGGATGCGCAGATCGAAACGGTCAAGCCTGACGGCAGCACGCGCAGCATTCCCATGGCCGATTTCCATCAGTTGCCGGGCAGCACGCCGCATATCGAAACCAGCCTTACGCCCGGCGAATTCATTACCGCCGTGACCCTGCCGGCACCGGTCGGCGGCACGCACATTTATCACAAGGTGCGGGATCGCTCGTCCTACGCGTTTGCCCTTGTTTCAGTCGGTCTGATCCTGCAAAAGGACGGCACGGGCCGTGTCGCCGTCGGCGGCGTTGCGCCGAAACCGTGGCGGGTCGAAGCCGCTGAAGCGCTGTTGCCCAAGGGCGCCAAAGCGGTCAGCGAACGCCTGCTCGAAGGCGCTACACCCACCGATGACAACCAATTCAAACTGACACTGGTCGAGCGCACGCTGGCTTCGGTGTTGGCGCAAGCGAGGGAAACCGCATGAAATTCGACACGCCCGCCACCACCAATCCCATCGACCGCCTGAAGGTCGTCGGCCAGCCCACCGAGCGCATCGAAGGCCCGTTGAAAACCAGCGGCCAGGCCACTTATGCCTACGAACAACATGAAGCGGCGGCCAATCAGGCCTACGGATTCATGGTCGATTCGGCGATCGCCAAAGGGCGGATCAAAGCCATTCATCTCGACGAAGCCAAAGCCGCGCCCGGCGTGCTGGCGATCGTCACTGCCGAGAACGCCGGCAAGCTCGACAAAGGCGATTACAACGCCGCGCATCTGCTCGCGGGTCCCGAAGTGCAGCATTACCAGCAAGCCGTTGCGCTGGTGGTTGCCGAAACCTTCGAACAGGCCCGTGCCGCCGCGCAATTGGTCAGGGTCGATTACGAGACCAGCGAAGGCAAGTTCGATCTCGCCAGCGTCAAAGACCTCGGCGTCGAGCCGAAAGACGAACTGCCGGACGTCAATCACGGCGACTTCGACAAGGCCTTCACCGCCGCGCCGGTGCAGTTCGATCAGACCTACACCACACCAGACCAGTCCCACGCGATGATGGAACCGCACGCCACACTCGCCGCGTGGAAAAACGATCAGCTGACCGTGTGGACCTCGAACCAGATGGTCGCCTGGAGTGTCGGTGACATCGCGAAAACCCTCGGCCTGCCGAAGGAAAAAGTCCGATTGGTCTCGCCGTACATCGGCGGTGGTTTCGGCGGCAAGCTGTTCATCCGCGCCGACGTGATCCTCGCCGCTCTCGGCGCGCGCATGGCGGAGCGGCCGGTGAAAGTCGCCCTCGCCCGCCCGCAAATGGCCAACAACACCACCCATCGCCCGGCAACGATTCAGCGCATCCGCATGGGCGCCACGGCGGACGGCAAACTGACCGCCATCGCCCATGAAGGCTGGTCAGGCAACCTCGCTGACGGCAAGGTCGAACTGGCCGCGCAACCGAGCCAGTTGCTCTACGCCGCAGAAAACCGCCGCGTCAGCATGCGCCTCGCACCGCTCGACCTGCCTGAAGGCAACGCCATGCGCGCGCCGGGTGAAGCGCCGGGGCTGATGGTGCTGGAAATCGCCATGGACGAAATGGCCGAACAACTGAAGATGGACCCGGTGCTGTTCCGCATCGCTAACGACACTCAAGTCGACCCGGTGAAAACCGAGCGGCCGTTCTCCCAACGCCAACTGGTCAAATGCCTGCAGATCGGCGCGGAGAAATTCGGCTGGGATCAGCGTAAGGCGCAACCGGGCAGCCGTCGTGAAGGCCGTTGGCTGATCGGCATGGGCGTGGCGGCGGCGTTTCGCAACAACCTGCTGGTCAAGTCCGGCGCCCGCGTACGCCTGGAGCGTGACGGCAAGGTCGTTGTTGAAACGGATATGACCGATATCGGCACCGGCAGCTACACGATCATTGCGCAGACCGCTGCCGAGATGATGGGCGTTGGCCTCAATGATGTGGTGGTGCGTCTGGGCGATTCGGACTTCCCGGTGTCGGCCGGTTCCGGTGGCCAGTTCGGCGGCAACTGCTCGACCGCCGGGGTCTACGCTGCGTGCGTGAAATTGCGCGAAGCGGTGGCGCAGAAGCTGGGGCTGGCGGCGGATCAGGCGGAGTTCGCCGATGGTCAGGTGCGCGTCGGCAGCAAGAGCCTGCCGCTGCGCAACGCGGCTGAAGGCGGCGCGCTGGTCGGCGAGGACAGCATCGAGTTCGGTGATCTGGCCGAGAAGTATCAGCAATCGACCTTCGGCGCGCACTTCGTCGAAGTCGCCGTCGATGCCGCCACTGGCGAAGTTCGCGTACGGCGCATGTTGGCGGTGTGCGCTGCGGGGCGAATTCTCAACCCGACGTCGGCGCGCAGTCAGGTCATCGGCGCGATGACCATGGGCGTCGGCGCGGCGTTGATGGAAGAGCTGGCGGTGGACAAGCGCCTGGGCTTTTTCGTCAACCATGACCTGGCTGGATACGAAGTGCCGGTGCACGCCGACATTCCGCATCAGGAAGTGATCTTCCTCGAAGAAACCGATCCGATTTCGTCGCCGATGAAGGCCAAGGGCGTGGGTGAATTGGGGATTTGCGGCGTGAGCGCGGCGGTGGCGAATGCGATCTACAACGCCACCGGCGCAAGGGTCCGCGAATATCCGATTACGCTGGACAAGATTCTTGATTCGTTGCCGGAGATGATCTGAAGCGAAAAGCCCCTCATCGGAACGCCGCCCGCCTAGCCCTCTCCCAAAGGGAGAGGGGACCGATCCGGGTATATTCAGGATGTGCAGCGACGTGAAAGTCTTCTGTGTATCCATAATCGCAACGGCAAGTTCAGGTCGATGCACATCGCAAGACACCTCGGTCGGCTGCCACTCCCCCGGGAGACGCCTGGGGTGAGTGGCATGCTGTTAGCGCACTTGCATGGGGTGCTAGGGGTCGAGTGGATTCACCACCACGCTTGCAGAATGCCGAACGTCTCGAGCATCCCCCAATCGACTCCCTCTCCCTCGGGAGAGGGCTGGGGTGAGGGGCGCGGTTTCACTCGATCTTTGGATATTGCTCATCACTGACCTGCTCCATCCAGTCCACCACCTTGCCATCCAGCACTTCGGCAATCGCGATATGACTCATCGCCGTCGTCGGTGCTGCCCCGTGCCAATGTTTGGCGCCCGGGGCAATCCACACGGTATCGCCCGAGCGGATTTCACGCACCGGCTGGCCCCACTCCTGCACCAAGCCTGCCCCCGAGGTGACGATCAATGTCTGCCCCAGCGGATGGGTATGCCATGCAGTGCGCGCGCCCGGCTCGAACGTTACGGTCGCACCACTGACCCGCGCCTCGTCGGTACCTTTGAACGGCGCATCCACCCGCACCGTGCCGGTAAACCAGTCAGCAGGGCCTTTGGCCGACGGTTGCGAGCCATTCGGTGTGACCGTGACACGGGGATTTTCGGTGGCCTGCACCTCACCTGCCAGCAGCGAGAGCGTCAGTGCGGAAGCAGCAATCGGGTTCATGGCATTTCCTCCAATAAATGATGCAACCACTGTAGCGATCCGCACTCTTTGGATAATCGACTAGAATCCGAAAAAACTTATGCAGGACAATCATCAATGCTTCGGGAAAACGCCACCGACCTGCTCGCCTTTCTCGCCGTCGCCCGTGAACGCAGTTTCACCAAGGCCGCAGCCAAACTCGGCGTGTCGCAATCGGCGCTCAGCCACACCATTCGCAGCCTCGAGGCGCGACTCGGCCTGCGCCTGCTGACCCGCACCACGCGCAGCGTGTCGCCGACCGAGGCCGGCGAACACCTGCTGCAAACCATCGGTCCGCGCTTCGATGAAATCGAAGGGGAACTGGCCGCCCTGAGCAACCTGCGTGAAACCCCGGCGGGCAAGATCCGCATCAGCGCCACCGACCATTCGCTGAACTGGATCCTGCGTCCGGCGTTGCAGGATTTCCTGCCGCAATACCCGGATGTGTCCGTCGAGGTTTGCTGTGACTATGGTTTCGTCGACATCGCCGGCCAGGGCTTCGATGCCGGTGTGCGCCTGGGCGAAGACGTCGCCCAAGGCATGATCGCCACCCGTATCGGTCCAGACATGCGCATGGCCGTAGTCGGCTCCCCCGCCTATTTCGCCCGGCGCGATCCGCCGCAAACCCCGCGCGACCTGACCGACCACGCCTGTAACAACCTGCGCCTGCCAACCAATGGCGGGCTGTATTCGTGGGAGTTCGAAAAGGACGGTGAAAGCCTGAAGGTGCGCGTCTCCGGCCAGGTCACCCTGAATGGTGTGTACCCATTGCTCGACGCCGCGCTGGACGGTTTCGGGCTGAGCTACATCCCGGAAAACGTCGTCGCGCTTTTTCTGGCGGACGGTCGCCTGGTCCAGGTGCTGGGAGACTGGTGCCCGACATTTTCCGGTTATCACCTGTACTACCCGAGCCGGCGCCAGGCAGCGCCAGCGTTTGCGTTGTTGCTGGAGGCGTTGCGCTATCGCGGTTGACCCGGCTCAGCCCAGCAACGCAATCAACTGATGCCGCTGCGCATCGGTCAGCATCGGCCCAAAACCGGCTCCGGCGTTGTCAGCCATGTAGCGCGGATTGCTGGTGCCGGGAATCACACAGGTCACCGCCGGATGCGCCAGGAGAAATTTCAGTGCCAGTTGCGGCCAGCTGTTGACCTGTACATCCGAGACCCACGCCGGCAGCGGCTTGCCCTTGAGCCGGGCGAGCAGATCGCCGCCGCCAAACGGCCGATTGCAAATCACCGCCACCCCACGCTCGCGGCACAGCGGCAGGATGCGTTTCTCGACCGCACGATCATCGAGGGCGTAGTTGATTTGCAGAAAATCAAGCTTCTCGGCTTTCAGCACGGCCTCGACATCGTCATAGGCCGACGAGGTGTAATGGGTGATGCCGATGTAGCGAATCCGCCCCTGCTCCTGCCATTCGCGCAGGGTCGGCAAGTGGGTTTGCCAGTCGAGCAGGTTGTGAATCTGCATCAGGTCGATGCGCTCGGTTTGCAGCAGTCTGAACGACTGCTCCATCTGCGCGATGCCCTCTTTGCGCCCGCGCGTCCACACCTTGGTGGCGAGAAACGCCGGCGAGCGCGGTTCGTGGATCGACAGCAGTTCACCGGTGGTTTGCTCGGCGCGGCCGTACATGGGTGAGCTGTCGATCAGCGTGCCGCCCTTCCTGAACAGCGCTTCGAGGACGGCGGGCAACTGACGGTAAACCGGATCGCCCGGCGCGACGTTGAAACCGCGATAGGTGCCCAACCCAACCATGGGCAGTGCCTCGGAGCTGGAAGGGATGGCGCGGGTCTGCATGGTCTGGTCTCCTGCCGTGGGCGGCGCAGTGGCGGTCGGCGCTACGCTACCGGCCAACGCCCGATCAATGGTGAGCAGCGCCGCAGCTTGGGCAGCCAGCGTGAGCAAGCGGCGACGTGAGTAACCCTCAGTGTGGCGCATGCGAGTCCTCCTGCTGCGCGGATCTGTTGCACGGTGTGTGCGCCGGCTGTCAGGCGCAGTCGCTGAACTACACTGCCACAGCCAACCTCTCTCCCCGTTAAAAGTAGCCGAATGTCCCGAACCCTGATGTCACTCGTCGTTTTCATCATTGCCGTGTACCTGGTGCTGTGCGCCGCGCTGTTCGTGTTTCAGCGCTCGCTGATCTGGTTTCCCCAGCCTGCCGCCGTGGTTGCAGCGGACTCGCGAATGAAACTGCCGATGCCGGATGCCGAGGTCTGGGTGACAACCCGAGAGCGCAGCGGATCGCGCGCACTGATTTATTTCGGCGGCAATGCCGAGGACGTATCGCGAAATCTGCCGGAATTCACTGAGGCGTTTCCTGACTACGCGCTGTATTTCCTTCATTACCGGGGCTTTGCTGGCAGCACCGGCTCGCCATCGGAAGCCGCGATTGCCGAAGATGCACTGGCACTGTTCGATCAGGTCTATGCCACTCATCCGCAGGTCGCCGTGGTCGGTCGCAGCCTCGGTTCGGGGGTGGCGGTGCGCCTGGCCAGTCAGCGGCCGGTGCAGAATCTGATTCTGGTGACGCCGTTCAACAGCCTTGCGGAAATCGCCGCACGGCAATACCCATGGGTGCCGGTGAAATGGTTGCTCAAGGATCGTTTTGAATCGGGCAAGTACGCAGCGCATATCCGCACGCCGACATTGCTGTTGGCGGCCAGCGATGACGACGTGATTGGACGCAGCAGCACGCAGCGCTTGTTCGAGAGTTTTCCTGCGGGCGTGGCGACGCTGAAGGTGGTGCCGGACTCGGGGCATAACTCCATTTCCGAGCGGGGGGAGTATTTGCGGTGGATGGGGGATGTGTTGAATCGCTAGTGGTTGTTTGCCAGTGATAGAGAGGTCGACCGGGGCGGCGTCTTCGCGAGCAGGCTCGCTCCCACAGTTGTTCCGAGTACGCCGTAAGCGCGATGTGGGAGCGAGCCTGCTCGCGAAGGCAGCGGTTCGAACAACAGCAATTCAATTGCATTTGCCGCCACTGAACCAAGTCCAAAAAACCCAGTCCTATCCGCGCCGCCACACACGGCTCCCTCACTCTAGCGCTGTCCCCTTTCAGAGCTGTCCTTCCCATGCGCCACGCCGTTCGTTCGTCTCGCTTCGTTTCGCTGTGCCTGCTGAGCCTGTTCCCCTTTTTCACTGAATCCGCCCACGCCAGTGCAGAGCGCGAACTGGTGGCCGCGATCAATGATTACCGCGCCCATCCGCAACGCTGCGACCGCCGCACTGCGCAGCGTCTGGCGCCTTTGGCTTTGAAATCGAATCTGGCCTTGCCGATCGGCTATCGCTACGGCGGCGGCATGCGCGAGGCGTTGAAGTCTTCCGGCTATTCAGCAATCACGGTGCGCAGCATCCGCATTATCGGAGCCGAAGACGCCGACGAGGCCTTCGATCAGTTGCAGAGCGATTATTGCGGCGCCTTGCTGGATGCGAACTACGCCGACATCGGCGTCAGCCATTCGCGCAATCAATGGCAGGTGGTGCTGGCGCAACCGGTGCTCGACAGCCGCGTCGGTGACAACCGCAGCGTCGGCAAGGCGCTGCTCGCCGAGGTCAACGCTGCCCGCGCCCGGCCGCGTATGTGCGGCCGCCAGCGCTTTGCCGCCGCGCGGCCATTGAGCTGGAATGCCGCCCTCGGCGCAGCGGCTCAGGGCCACAGCAAAGCCATGGCTTACGGCAATTATTTCGCCCACCGCGATCCCGACGGTGACATGCCGGCCGACCGCGCCCGTGCTGCCGGTTATCGCGGCCGCCAGGTCGGGGAAAACATCGCTGCCGGGCAAAGCTCACCGGGCAAAGCCATGGCCGGCTGGCTGGCCAGCCCGGGCCATTGCGCCAACCTGATGAACCCGATGTTCACTCAGGTCGGCGCCGGCTTCGCCAGCGAAGCGCGCAGCGACGACGGCGTTTACTGGACGATGCTGTTCGGCGCGCCGTAAATCACGGCTGACTCCGGGCATTCTCATCGCTTGGCGTGGCCGGGCGCGGCATGACGTGTTGATGGCCGGTCGGGTCGTTGAGCTGGATGACATTACCCTTCTGCCACGCATCAGCCCCCGTTGCGACAGGCGCCGGTTTGATCCCGGCGCGGGCCTTTTTCTTTTCGGCGCTATCAATGCCCAGACGCTGATCGCGCTGGCGGACCATTTGCGCATCGGCCTGACCGTCAGCGGTAAAGCCCATCATCAACTGCGGCACGCCCAGCGGCAGTTGCTTGTCCTGATCGGTGTGCCAGGTGTGCCAGGTCTTGCCGTAGGTATTGGCGAGTTTTTCCATCAAGCGCGTTTCCGCCACTTGCGGGATGCCCGGCGCGACCAGCTGGCCAGAACTGACTTCGTGAGCGTGGCTGTGCCACAGGGCTTTTTCTTTCGCTGGCAATTGCGTGAACAGGCGCTGGCTGATGATGTATTCGACGCCCATCAGCTTGGCTTCAGCGGTGTTGCCGTCGTAGATCACGCACTGGAACACTTCTTCGTTGAGCGCCGAGCAGTAGTGGTGCGCTTCCATCTGCGCGCCGGGATGACCGTTGTAAAAATGGAAACCATCGAGGTACATGTTCAACGCGCGAATTGGCGGCTTGTCCTGCAACCACTGCGCGCCGACTTCGAGCATTTCCGTGTCGGACGCCTTGGCCTGGCCGGGCGTCTGCACCGGCGAATCGGTGTTACTCATGGCGCAACCGGTCAATGCGGCGACCATCAAACCGATAGGAACCCAACGTCCCTGTGAGGTTGTCGTACGCATGTTTCACTCCTCGAACTTTCAGTGACGGGCGCGTGCTGGCCCTGTTCTGCAACTGAAAGCAGGAGATCGGCAGAGTTCGAAAAAGCTGCGTGCGGATCAGACTGGAGAGATCGTCGCCAGCACGCCGATCAGAATGGTCAAGGTCAGAAAACCGCCGAGAAAAATTGCCATCTTGTACATGTCGCGCTCCTTGATACGGGTGTGCGGTGCGCCGGACGCTTCGGAATGAGGTCGGAGGGTGACTGGCCGCACTGCCGGGGCATTCTGAGCCTGTGGCTGTACTGAATACAGAGGCAGATGAAACAGAAAAATACGGATCAGATGCGCATCTGATCCGCTTCGGGCATGAAGCGGTATTCAGGCTGAGACTTGAGGATCCACTTTCGGCGCGGTTGATCTACAGTCATTGCCGACCGACAACAAGAAAAACCGGAGTGACCATGCCCGACCTCGCCTTGCAGCCCAACGTCGCCGCGTCCCTCGAGCGCTGGCACGAGATGATCCGCAGCGGCAATCTCAAAGCCCTGCCCGAACTGCTCGATCCGCAAGCTGTGTTCCGCTCGCCCATGGCCCACACGCCCTACCTCGGCGCGCCGGTGGTGGCGATGATCCTCAACACCGTGTTCGAAGTCTTTGAAGATTTCGCCTATCACCGCGAATTGGCGACGGCGGATGGCCTGAATGCGATTCTCGAATTCAGCGCCAGGGTTGGTGCGAAGGAGTTGAAAGGCATCGACATGATTCGCTTCGATGAGCACGGCAAGATCGTCGAGTTCGAAGTGATGGTGCGGCCGCTGAGCGGGTTGCAGGCACTGGGCGAAGAAATGGGTCGGCGCCTCGGTGCCTATCTCGCGTCCGCAAAAGCCTGAATCCGCCCTGCATAAAAAAACCCACTGACCGTCGCCGGTTCAGTGGGTTTTGTGTGTCAGGGTTCTGCTTACAGAGCCATGTCACGTGCAGCGTTTTCCTTCGGCGCTACGGCTTTGTCAGCCGCAGGTGCCGCCGGAGCAGCTACCTGACCGATCGCTGGAGGCGTCGGCAGTTCGAGGATTTTCGCGGTGTAAGCCCACTCGGCAGCCACTTTGGCCGGATCGCTGTTCAGCTGGGTGCCGTAGCTCGGCACGATCTGGTGCAGCTTGGTCTGCCACTCAGGGGATGCGACTTTGTCTTTGAAGACTTTCTGCAGCACGCTCAGCATGATCGGTGCAGCGGTCGACGCGCCCGGCGATGCGCCCAGCAGGCCGGCGATCGAGCCGTCTTGCGAAGCAACGATCTCGGTGCCCAGCTTCAGCACGCCACCAGCGGCTTCATCACGCTTGATGATCTGCACGCGCTGGCCGGCTTGCCACAGACGCCAGTCTTCGGCTTTGGCGTTCGGGAAGTACTCCTTCAGCGCGTTCAGACGGTCTTCATCCGACAGCATCAACTGACCGGCAAGGTACTCGACCAGCGGGTATTCCTTGATGCCGACCTTGGTCATTGGCCAGATGTTGTGGGTGGTGGTGCTGGTCAGCAGGTCGAAGTACGAACCTTCCTTGAGGAACTTGGTGCTGAAGGTCGCGAACGGGCCAAACAGAATGACGCGCTTGCCATCCAGAACACGGGTGTCCAGGTGCGGAACCGACATCGGTGGCGCGCCAACCGAAGCCTTGCCGTAGGCCTTGGCCAGGTGTTGCTCGGCAATCGTCGGGTTCTCGGTCACCAGGAACGAACCGCCAACCGGGAAGCCTGCGTATTCCTTGGCTTCCGGAATGCCCGACTTCTGCAGCAGGTGCAGGGCACCGCCGCCAGCGCCGATGAACACGAACTTGGCGTCGGTTTCGGTCTTGCTGCCGTCCTTGAGGTTTTTGTAGCTCACACGCCAGGTGCCGTCGGCGTTCTTGGTGATGTCTTCGACTTCGCTCGACAGCTTCAGATCGAAGTTGGGTTTGGTTTGCAGGTGAGCGGCGAACTGGCGGGTGATTTCGCCGAAGTTCATGTCCGTACCCAGCGGGCTCCAGGTGGCCGCGATTTTCTGGTTCGGGTCACGCCCTTCCATCATCAGCGGTACCCACTTCTTGATCACCGCCGGGTCTTCGGAGTACTGCATGCCGGCGAACAGCGGGCTCGCCTGCAGGGCTTCGTAGCGCTTTTTCAGGAACTTGATGTTGTCATCGCCCCACACGAAGCTCATGTGCGGTGTGGTGTTGATGAACGAGCGAGGGTTCTTCAGCACGCCCTGCTGAACCTGCCAGGCCCAGAATTGACGGGAAACCTGGAACGCTTCGTTGATCTCGACAGCTTTCGGGATCGTTACGTTGCCCTTGTCGTCTTCCGGGGTGTAGTTCAGCTCGGCGAGGGCCGAGTGCCCGGTACCGGCGTTGTTCCAGCCGTTGGAGCTTTCCAGGGCGACGCCATCGAGACGCTCGACCATTTCCATCGACCAGGTCGGTTCCAGCTCATTGATCCACACACCCAGGGTGGTGCTCATGATGCCGCCGCCGATCAGCAGGACGTCAACTTTCTTGGCTTCGGCAGCATTGGCAGACGACATCCCCATCGCCAAAGCCAGACCGAGCAAGGCTGTGTTCACTTTCTTAAACATCTGTTGCACCTATGATAAAACGCCTTCCGCCCGTCGTTGTTATCAGTCTGCGTTGCGCTGTGTTGACGCTCAGGCTGGCGTCGCGCAATCCGGCACACTTCAATATTGACGGGTGGGCACACAAGGCCGACATGTGGCATCGACCTCAGTTAATGTCCCTTCTGAACTGACTTCTTATCGTTATTGGCTTCAGCTGCTTGAGCGACAGGGATCCCGTCGGCCCGCCCGAAAGGCCAGCCAACCGAATTAAGTCAAAGCAAATTTGGCGCGGAGAATATCACGTCAGGGCGAACCCGCGCGTCTGTTCCCGACTTGAAAGTCTTTTTCCGCTCAGGGGCTTATCGGCCATCGGCAACCAAACATGACTGCGATCAGGCATTGGCCTGCAAAGTTTTTTGCGCGATACGCATCGCAACTTGATAAATCAGCGCCAACGGCTCGTTGTTCATGCAGAAAATAACCTGCTAGGTTGTACGATGACTGACGAACAAAGCCAGTCATCCCAACCCAATAACAACAAGGAAACAACATGACCAAGTCCCGCCTCCTCATCGGTTTATTCTGCGCCTTCAGCGCCTGCGCCATGGCCGCCCCTGCCCCGGCGGAAAGAGAAGTCGCCCAAGCAGTTGATCACCTGACCCAAGCGATGCTGCATAAAGACATCGCCGAGTTGAACGCTCTGACCGCGCCGAACCTGACCTACGGCCACTCCAGCGGCAAGATTCAGGACAAGCAGGAATTCATCGCCGACATCGAAACCGGCCGCAGCGCATTCAAGACCCTGGAGATGCAGAAGCAGACCATCACGATGTCCGGCGATACCGCATTGGTGCGCCACCACTTCTCCGCGCAGGCGTTGAAGGGGACCGAGGTCATTCCGACCGAGATCGAGAATTTCCAGATCTGGCAGAAACAGGGTGGGAAATGGTTGTTGGTTGGGCGGCAGGCGTTCAGGTTTTGATTGAGGGCACATTGGCCTGATTCAATCCTGTCAGAGCTGGCCTATTCGCGAGCAGGCTCGCTCCCACAGTGGATGATGGTGTACACACCGTTGCATTCACAACATCAGACCCTGTGGGAGCTGGCTTGCCAGCGATAAGGCCGTGATAGACACCAGAAATGTAATGGGTCCTACCGCTATCACAACCGAAACCGATCCACCGACTGCGCCAACTGTCCCGCCAGATTCGATAATTCATCGGTAGTCGTCGCCGTCTGCCCGATCACCCGGCTATTGCCCTCGCTCATTCCCGCAATCATCTCCACCTGATGGGCGATTTCATTACTGGCCTGACTCTGTTCGCCAATCGTGCGGGTGATGTCATTGACCAGTTGCGTGGTGTTCAGCGTGGCGTCGAGGATCTCGCGAATCGCCCGCTCGACTTCCGCCGTCACCGCCATCCCCTTGTCAACCTGCGCCACGCCCGCCTCCATGCTGCTGACCGCCTCGCGCGTGCTGTTCTGAATGCGCGCAACCATCGCTGCAATTTCCTGGGTCGAGGCGCTGGTGCGTGCGGCCAGACTGCGCACTTCATCGGCGACCACGGCAATACCACGGCCCTGCTCACCGGCACGCGCTGCCTCGATCGCGGCGTTGAGCGCCAGCAGGTTGGTCTGGTCGGCGATGCTCTTGATCACCTGAATGATGTTGAAGATCGCCTCGGATTCCTGATCCAGCGTGCGGATCACCTGCGCCGACTGCTGTGCCGAGCGGGCGATGTCGTCCATGTCGCTGACCACTTGGTGAATCACCCCGCCACCCTCCTTGGCCAGGTTTTCGGCCTGATTGGCCATGCTCAGGGCACGTTCGGCGTGGCGGGTGATTTCTTCGATACTGGCGGTCATCTGGCTGGCGGCAGCGGCCATGGTGCCGGCGGCAACGCTTTGCTGCTGGCTGCTGTCGGCGACCTGATGGCAGCCGTGGCTGAGCTGCTCGCTCATGCCACTGACGCCGTGAGCGTTGCGCCGGACCACGTCGATCATGTTGCGCAGATCACGCTGCATGGTCGCCAACGTGCGTATCAAAACGCTGGCTTCGTCCTTGCCGGCGGGCTCGACAATTGGTTCGCTGAGATTGCCATGGGCAATGCTTTCAGCGATGCGGCTGGCGGATTTGAGCGGCCCCATGATACTCAGGATCACCCAGCGCCCCTGAATCAGCAGCAGCAACAGACTGACGACCAGCACCACTGCCAGCGCAAGATTGGCGTGGCGGATGGCCGCTTCGGTGCCTTCGCTGGTGTGCAGGGTGTTGTTTTCGATCAGTTCGCTGAGCGCGCCCATCTGCTCTTCGAGCTGAGTAAACGCGCTATTGAACGTGCCGAGCTGCTGTTGGGCGGCATCCGGCTTGTCCAGCGCCACGCCGACGATCTGCTCGGCGGATTTGATGTAGGTATCGAGGCTCGGCTTGATCTGCTCCAGCGCCGTGCGCAACTGCGGGTTGATCGGCAGCTTCAGGTTGTCATCCAGCACTTCACGAAAATGCCCGGCGTGCTCGGTGAGCGAATCGCGCACCTCGGTGGCGGTGGCGGTGCTTTTGCCCAGGCCGACCAGCATCGCCGAATAGACATCGGCGCGCAGGGCGTCGTGCATCATGTCCGCTTCCATGTGATTGCGCAGCGCGCTCATGCTCACCGTGTTATCGCCGACAGCCGTGGCCATCCGCAGGTTACCGACGTAACTGACCAGACTCACGATCAGCGCCGTCAGCAGGCTGGTCGCAATCAGCAACACCAAACGCAGTTTGATCGACACCGTGGAATCTCCCGTGGGCACGCTGGATTGCGCTTGTCGGATTTCAGTTAAGCCTATGTGCAGGGAACTGCCGACACAGAGCGTATCGGCTGATGTCAGCGGCGACTTGAATCCGGCAAAACTTTTCAAACGCGAACCCGGTCACACCTTGCAGCGCCGCTGGATAATGCCTTCATCGCCGGTTAACCCCGGCAGGCTATCAATCCATGGCTTCGAACATTCATGCAGCTGAAGGAAACGCTTATGAAACGCGCACTGTGGTTTGGTCTGCTCGGCACGCTGGCAATCGGCACCGCACAAGCGGCAACGGAGAAAGTCGCGATCAACCTGGTCAGCGCCGACGGCGCGCCGCAGGCGATCGGCTCGGTCACCGTCAGCGAGACGCCTTATGGCCTGCTGTTCACCCCCGACCTGAAATCGTTGCCGGCCGGCATCCACGGCTTCCATGTCCATGAAAACGGCAGCTGCGAAGCGGGCACCAAGGATGGCGTCAAAGGCGCAGCACTGGCCGCTGGCGGACACTTCGATCCGGCGAAAACCGGCAAGCACCTTGGCCCTTACGCCAACGGGCATCTGGGCGATCTGCCGGCGGTATATGTGATGGCTGATGGTGTCGCCAACTACCCGGTGCTGGCGCCGCGCCTGAAGAAGATCGCCGAGATCAAGGGCCACGCCCTGATGATTCACGCCGGCGGCGACAACCATTCCGACATGCCCAAGCCACTGGGCGGTGGCGGTGATCGCATGGCCTGTGGGGTGATCTGATCCCTCACCGCGGCGCTCGGCGCCAGCGCGTCAATACCAGCAAGGACAGCCCGGCGCCGAACAGCGCCAGGGCCATGTCCTTCTGCGAATCCCAAGGATCATTCTGCGCACCGACGAAGGCCTGGCCAGTGTCGTCGCCCAGGTAAGCGCCGCCGACCCATTCGATCAATTCGTACAACGCCGACGTCGCCAGCACTACATTCAGGGTCAACAGCGCCAGCCACGCGCCGCGCAACGGCGTCAGGCGCAGCAGCACTTCGCGAATCGGCCAGACCAGCAGCAATCCATAGCTAAGGTGCACCAGCCGATCATAGTGATTGCGTTCAAGACCCAGCACTTTGTTGACGCTCACCCCGGCCAACAGCGTGCCCCACTGATCGTAAGGCACCCGCGAATAGGTGTAATGCGCGCCGACTTCATGAATGCACAGGAAGGCGAAGAGCATCCCCAGCGACAGCGTCGACAGGCGAAAACGCCGATGCGCCAGCAGCAGGGTCAACACCAGCGCCAACGCCAGGACATTTTCCAATAGCCAGTCGACGCGGCTGCGCGGGAACAGGCCGAGCGCGATGGTCAGGCAGATAAATCCAGCGAGCAAAAGCGCTTCGATTCGCGTATCTGCCGGTTGGGCAACGTTGTCGCTGACTCTGACGAGCATGGGTCGATTCTCGGCAATACAGGCAAGCGGTAGACCCTTGCCGGTTTTGCCCGGTTCCTCGCCGCTACGTTTTTGCGGCCTACGGAACTCCCGCGCGCCGTTCACCTCTGAGGTTATGTAGTCCCTTCCCTTTTTGCTTAGCGCTTGTGGAGGAACACGTCATGCGCAAGTTAGTCCTGATTTCTTCTCTTATGCTTTGCCTGCCGGTCGGTTCGGCGCTGGCCCGCGTTGACGCGGGTGATGTCGCCACTTCGGCAGGTGTGTCCGCGTCGCTGTACTCGACCTTCAAGGACGACAAAATGGTGATTCCGGCCCGTGACGACGTGTCTGCATTCGTCGCCAGCGGCGGGGCCATTCGTGGGGTTTATCTTGAGTCGGTACTGCAACAGGTGCGCCAAGCCAACCCTGGCTTGAACGCCAGTGATGAAGACCTGGCCAACGCCATTCTGGTGCAATACGAAGGCGTGCAGCAGTAGTCACGAGGGAAGCAGCGGCCGATGGACGGCCGCTGAGTGCGCATAGGCAAACATGTCCGACGGCCTCTATGATGGAGGCCATGACGACCACCGTGCCCTTGCGCTCACCCTGCCCTCCCGGCGCCTGCATCTGCGGGCGCGATCCGTTGCTGGAAACCCCCGGCGCCGATCTGCGCATCCTGCGCCTGACTCGCGCAGAGGAAAAAATCCTCCTGGCGCGCCTGGAACAACTCAAAGACCTCGCCGACCTCAAACGCCTGCAACAGCGCATGTACGAGCAGTTGGGCATCCGCGTCGACGTCGCCCCCGGTTTCAACGAAGTCCGCACCATGCGCGGCATCGCCATTCAGATCGACGAGCTGCCAGGCCTGTGTCGCAAGACTCGCGCGGCGATCCCGGCGGCGATTCGCAAGGGCCTGGAAAACCACCCGCAAATCGCCTTCGAACTGCTCAACGCCCACGACTTGCTGCGCGACACCTGATCACTTTTTCATGCCGACGCGTTTGCGCATCTCGGCGGTGATGGTCTGACGGGTTTTCTTCATGTCCGCCCAAGGCTCATCACCGACTTCGGTCAGACGCTCGTGAACGTTGTAGATGTTCCAGTGATTACCGCCCTTGATTTCAGCGACTTCCTCTCGGTACAGCGGCACCGACACCGGCATGCCTTCCCGCGCGCGTGCGGCGTAGGCGCAAATGGTGGTGGCGCCGAGGCCGTTGCGCAGGTAATCGATGAAGATCCGCCCGACGCGGTTTTTCGGACCGGACACCGCTGAAATACGATCCGGCAGCAACTTGGCCATGTGGCTGACGATGGCGTGGCTGAAGTCCTTCACTTCGTCCCAGCCATGCTTGCGGGTCAATGGCACCACCAGGTGAATGCCTTTGCCGCCGCTGGTTTTCAGGAAGGCTTTAAGGCCCAGCTCATCGAGCACGGTGAGGGTCAGCGCGGTGGCTTCAACCATGCTTTTCCATGGCAACGCAGGATCCGGGTCGAGGTCGAGGACGAAGCGATCGGGCTTGTCCAGATCCACCTTCGTCGCGTTCCAGGTGTGCAGTTCGACGGTACTCATCTGCACCGCGCCGACCAGCGCTTCGGGATTGTTGATCATCATCACTGGCTGGCCGGTGATGTCCTTGTCTAGTGCAGTAATCCCCGGGATAGCCAAGCGTTCGGCGTTCTTTTGGAAAAACAATTCGCCGGCAATGCCGTCCGGTGCACGCACCAACGCCACGGGGCGATCCTTGAGTTGCGGCAGGATGTATTCGGCGACACTGGCGTAGTACTGCGCCAGTTGCATTTTGGTAGTGCCACTGACCGCGTCAATCACCCGATCCGGATGGGTGATGCGTACTTTGCCGCCGGCCAGTCCTGATTGCGACGGTGCGGTCTCGGCCTTTTTGCTGGCGGCGGTTTTCTTTGCCGGCTGCTTGTCGGCGGTTTTGGTTTTTTCGTTTTTTTCGGTCTTTTCGGACTTGGCAGCTTTCACAGGCTTCGCTCGCTCCTCGGTAATGTCCTTGGCCGGTTTGTCATCGCGCAAACCATGGAATACGGCGTGGCGCACCGAGCCGTCCTTGGTCATCTCGGCGAACGCCACCTCCGCCAGCAATTTCGGCTTGAGCCAGTGCACGCCTTTGGCCTCGAAACCGCTGGGCGGATTGACCACTGCGGCGCTTTTGGTCTGCAACGGCTTGAGTTGGGCGAGGATGCTTTTCAATGTGGTTTCGTTGAAACCGGTGCCGACCTTGCCGGCATAGCGCAACTCGCCGCTGTCACGGTCGTGCAGGCCGAGCAGCAACGCACCGAAGGCACTGCGCGCACCTTTCGGATCGGTGTAGCCGACGATGACGAATTCCTGGCGATGCTTGCATTTGAGCTTGATCCAGTCGCCGCTGCGCCGCGACACATAAGGCGAGCCGAGGCGTTTGCCGATCAGGCCTTCCATTTGCATCTGACAGGCGCTGTTGAGCAGCGCATCCGGGGTTTCTTCGAAGGCCTCGGAGAAGCGCAGCGTTGAGGATTCTTTCTGCGCGCCGAGGATGGTGCTCAGCGCGGCGCGGCGTTCTTCCACCGGCACGTCGCGCAGGTCGACGCCATTCAGATACGGCACGTCAAACAGGTAATAAACAATGTTGCCGCTGCGCCCAGCATCAAAAGCATTCTGCAACGCCTGAAAGTCCGGCACGCCTTGCTCATTGGCCACGACCATTTCACCGTCAAGCCACGCCGACTCCAGACCCAATGCCGCCAGCGCCTTGGCTTGCTGCGGCAGCTTGTGCGTCCAGTCGTGACCATTGCGGGTGAACAGCTGCACCTCATCGTGATCGATCCGCGCCATGATCCGGTAGCCGTCGAACTTGATCTCGTAGCTCCACTGCCCTTCGGGTGCGCTGTCGACCAGCGTCGCCAGTTCCGGCTTGATCAGTGCCGGCAACTTGGCCTTGCGCGCGCCGGTAAGCTGCCCGGACGCCTGCTTGCGCGGCTTGGCCGGGGCCTTTTTCACCGGTTTGGCTTTATCGGCAGCCGTCGCCGATTTGCCGACAATCGTGCGCTCGCTGAGCACGCTGTCGGGCTCGGCGACCAGCACGTCGAAATCATCCTGCGCTCGCGCGGCGTTGTCCTGATGCTTGATCAGGAACCATTGTTCTTTCTTGCCCGGCATGTGCGTGCGCACCAGATTCCACACGCCGCCAAGCTTCTCGCCCTGCAGCTCGAACTTCAGTCGGCCCTTGGCATAGGCCTTGTGCGGATCCTCCAGCGGTATCCACACGCCGCGATCCCAGACGATCACATCACCGGCGCCGTAATGCCCTTCGGGAATGCTGCCTTCGAACGTCGCGTAATCGAGCGGATGATCCTCGACATGAATCGCCAGACGCTTGACCGACGGGTCCAGCGACGGCCCCTTCGGCACCGCCCAGCTCTTCAGGGCGCCGTCGAGTTCGAGGCGAAAGTCATAATGCAGGTGCGAAGCGTCGTGCTTCTGGATGCAGAACTGCAAGGCATGATCCTTGGCCGACTTACGGCCCGAGCGCTTGACTGCGGCCGGTTCCGACGTCGCGGAAAAATCACGCATGCGGTTGTAATCGTCGAGGTTCCTGTTCATGAGCACACCGATGGCAGACGGGTTCTGTTATGCAGAAGAGCGACACGGCGGCGGAAAAATTCAATCGAGGTCAAAAAGCCCCGGACGGATGGAGCGGCCGGGGCTTGTAACGACACATCCAGTAATTGGCTGGGGCTGGCTAAACAGAGTGCAGACGCTAAGGCTTTTCCGGCCTGATTGCGTCAGGCAACGATAGACCGAAGCAGCCATAGCGCCAGCACCGTTGGGCTGACGCCGGCTCACCGATGAAATCGCACCCGAGAAATTTTCCGCGAGCCAGCTAAGATTCATGGGTGGTGAACCTTATCCCGGCCAAACCGGTCGATAGCTGCAACCCGACCCGGTTTGCCGACGCCCTTTCTGACGATGGGCGATACCCGGCTTGCTTCACTTTCTGGAGAACGCCCCCGTGATATCCACCGTACACATCGCCAGGCTCAAAGCATGGGGCGCCCATGGTTTTACCGCGACTGGCGTGGTCACCGCCTTCCTCGCCACCCTCGCCCTGTTGGAAAACCAGCCGATTCATTGCCTGATGTGGCTGGGCGTGGCGCTGATCGTCGACGGCCTCGATGGCGCACTGGCGCGCAAGGTCAATGTGCAATCGGTGCTGCCGAGTTTCGACGGTTCGATCCTTGATCTGGTCATCGATTACCTGACTTATGTATTCATCCCGGCATTGTTTATCTACCGCTACATTCCCCTGCCCGATTACACCCTGTTGCTGACGGTGTCGGTAATTCTGGTGTCGTCGCTGTTCTGCTTCTGCAACGTCAACATGAAGAGCAAGGACAACTATTTTGTCGGCTTCCCGGCGGCCTGGAACGTGGTTGCGCTGTGCCTGTACATCATCGGCCCGGGGCCGTGGATCACCTTTCTCACCGTGATCGGTCTGGCATTGCTGACGGTGACGCGGATGAAATTCCTGCACCCGTTCCGCGTGCGGCGTTTCATGCCAATCAATATCGCGGTGACGGCGATCTGGCTGTTGTGCAGCCTGTCACTGGTGCTCAATCACCCGGTGATCAACCCGCTGGTGATGGGCTTGTGGTTGCTGATGTCGGCTTATTTCCTGGGGATCTGCATCTGGCGCACGGCGCTGGAGTGGTTTGATCGCAGCCATTTGAAATAAGCACATCCCCCTGTAGGAGTGAGCCTGCTCGCGAATGCGGTGGTTCCATCAACATAAAGGTTGGCTGGCACACCGCTTTCGCGAGCAGGCTCGCTCCCACAGAGATCTTCATCGATCAGGAGATCCGAGGTGGGCTAGCGCTTGGTAATCACCACCTCCAGATACTCACTCGGCACCACCAGCGACGCCTCCCCGGCGCGATTCGACCGGTTGAGCAACTCCGTCAGATCATCCTCCAGCGCCTGTCCGGCCTCCGCCGACAACACCGCAAAAGCCTTGTGCACCGGCCCGTACCAGTGGCGAAAGATGTCAATGAAATGCGCCGCCGAGCGGTAGCGGAAATTGAAGTGGCTGCGGGTCACGCGTACGACAAAATCGCGGTCATCGAAATGCTTGTGCAGCCACGCATCCGAGCCCCAGTTCGATGGCGGCTGAGCAACCGCGGGCGGTGGTAGATGCTGGCCGAGAATCTTGAACATCTGCCCGACGAAGCCCTCCGGCGTCCAGTTCGCCATACCGATCCGCCCGCCCCGACGACAGAC
>NZ_RCNX01000096.1:0-36539 GCF_004307595.1 Pseudomonas sp. Sample_23 | reverse complement strand
TGTAGCCGAATTCTTCAATTTCCATGAAGCGCAACTCCTTGTCAGCCATCGGTCGGTTTATGTTTTATCGGTCCGTCATTTACAGCAAAGGTGCGAGGTAACCTGCCCAGCGCGAAACCGCTTCGGAACTGCGCAGCAGATCATTGCGCACCTCGATCAGCACCGCCTCAAGGCCCCTGGCATCACCGTGCACGGGCACGGTCATATCGCCCAGCGGGTCAATTTTGTACGGCTGGTTGCCCGCGACTTTCAGCGGGTGCGCTTGCAGCCCGTCGAGCAGGCGCTGAGCATAGTCCTGGGCCTGGCCGAACAACACGCCGACTTCCAGTGGTCGCGGCTGGCCGTAATACACCGGGGTGAAACTGTGAACACCGACCACCCGCACCGGCAGACCTTTGGCAATGCGCTCGTCGATCAACATCTGCAAGCGCGTGTGAAACGGTTTAAACAACGTCTGGCGCCGGTACTCGCGGGTCGCCTCATCCAGCTCGCGATTGCCGGGTATCGGGTAGATCTCGCTCTGCAGCGGGATGCTGTCCGGCGCATGGCGCGGGCGGTTGAGGTCGATCAGCAGCCGTGAGTAATTGGCGCTGAGCAACGTAGCGCCGAGTTGTTCCGACAACTGTTCGGCCAGTTGCAGCGCGCCGATGTCCCAGGCGATATGTTCGCGTGCGGCTGCCGCGTCCAGGCCCAGATTGTTCAGGGCGTCGGGGATGTAGCGACTGGCGTGTTCGCACACGAGGATCAACGGGTTCGTCGAGTCCTCGCGGCTCAGGTTGTAGACCGGGCGGGTGTACAACCCAAGCTCGGCGGATTCAGTACAGGCGTGCATAGTGCTCACACAGGTCAGCGGGCGAGAGCTGTTCCGTCAGCGCCAGTTCCTCGGTTTTCAGGGCGTAATAAGTGTCGAGCAACGGCTTGGGCAGCCATTCGTTGAAGGCTGCACTGTCACGCAGGCAATCCAGCGCCTGGGCCAGCGAGGCGGGCAGGGCGACGATGCCCCGGGCCTTGCGTTGCTCATCGTTGAGTGAATCGGGAATTTCATCGGTAACCGCGTTCAGCGCCAGACGCTGTTCGATGCCCAGCCGCCCGGCAATTAGCAGCGCAGCCATGGCCAGATGCGGCGAGGCGGTAGCGTCCATGGCGCGGAATTCCAGGTTGAACTGCTGCGCGGCGGACTTGCCGCCCAAGGTCACAGTCGGGCAGATGCGCAGCGCCGCTTCACGGTTCTGCTGCCCCAAGCAGGCGTACGACGCGCTCCAGTGGTGCGGCTGCAAACGCTGGTAGGACAGCGGCGTCGGCGCGGTGAATGCGCACAGCGCCGGTAGAAAATGCAGGACTCCGGCAGCCCAGTGCTGACCGATGCTCGACAGGCCGTTGCTGGTGCCAGCGTCGTAGAGCATCGGCTGGCCGGCCAGATCGAGCAGGCTGAGGTGCAGATGGACACCGTTGCACACCGCCTCGGCGGCAGTCTTCGGCGCAAAACTCAGATCCAGGCCCATTTGCCGGGCGATTTCCCGGGTGATTTCGCGCACGTTGATTGCGCGATCCGCTGCGGCTACGCCAAGAGTCGGTCGACAGGTGATTTCGTATTGGTGCTTGCCGTATTCCGGCAGAAACATTTCCGGCTCGACGCCGCCGGCGCGCAGGGCGCTGAGCAGCCAGCCGCCGAATTCGGCGCCCTGACGCTGCGCTTCGAGAGAGAACGCCGCGTGTTCGGCAATACCTGCGTGCAGGTTGAATTCATGTTCGAAGGCGGCGTTGACTTGCAACCCCAACTCATCGTGATAGCGCTCGATTTCATCGCGCAGCAATGTGCGCGGGCAGGCGCCCCATGCCTGGCCGTCGGTCTCACGAATGTCGGCGTGAATGAAATCCAGCACCGGCGCATTGGCATCCGGACCGCTGCCGACAGTGACGCGGCTGCTCAGATCGGGAATCAGCCGCAGGTCGCCATACGCGCCCCACGGATTGCTCGAAGCGATGATGTCTTGCGGCGTCAACGCACTGTTGGCCGGGACCCAGCCGCAACCCGCTGCCTGGTAATGCTCCAGCTCATCGCTGGGAAACGAGCGGCCACGGGTAATGCCGATCAGGTCGGTTGTCACCAGCGTGGTCATCGGTAAAGGCGTCAGGCGCGGGCTCATGGCTGCATCTCCTGCAAACGGCCGAGCACGGTTTCGGTGTCGGTGATCCAGCAGTAACCCTTGATCGCGTTGAGGCAGGCGTGATGGCGTTCAGCTGTGTAAGTGGCGCAGGCATCCTCCACCAGCGTGACCAGATAGCCACGATCGGCGGCATCGCGCACGGCCATGTCGACGCACTGGTCGGTAACGATGCCGGCGATGATCAGATGCCGGGTTTGCAGATTGCGCAGCACGTAATCGATGTTGGTTGAATTGAACACCCCGGAGGATGTCTTCGGCAGCACGATTTCGTTTTCGGTCGGGGTCAGCTCAGCGATGACCTGAGCCTGCACGCTGCCCTTGGGCAAGTGCATGTCAGACAGTTTGTGATCCAGCGAGCGGTCGCGACCGTCGGCGGTCAGGCTTTCGATAATCGTGTGCAGCACGTTCTGCTGCGCCTGACGAAAGGCGCCCAGCAGACGCTGTTGGTTGGGCACCACCTGGCTGCGCGTGCGCTGGAGAAAATACTCGGCATCCGGCTCGCTCAGGTGTGGGTCGAATTGCGGTTCGAGCCAGGCGCGCTGCATGTCCACCAGCAACAAAGCGGTGTGGTTGGTCGCAAACGGCAGGTCCCGAGGCGAGCGGTGGGGAAGGCTGAACATCCTTATTTGTCCTCCAGCAGGTGAGTCGCAAAGTCGTTGCGCAGGGCATCGATGCCTTCCAGGCGATCGGCCGGGTCCGGCACGCGCAAGGTCAGGCAGGCAATCAACGCCTCGACCTGCGCCAGCGCCGGCACCATGGTGTCGAACGGCGACGCCGATTCCACCGGCGCGCTGATGATCAGGTCGGCCAATTCGCGCAGCGGCGAGGCGTAGACATCGGTGAACAACACCACTCGCGCGTTGTTGTTCTTCGCCGCCTGCGCAACGCGCAAAGCTTGGGTCTGGTAGCGCCGGTAGTCGAACACCAGCACCACGTCCTGACGTTGCAGATCGTATAAGCGGTCGGGCAGCAGGGCGTTGTCTTCCAGGGCGAAGCAGCCGGGACGCAGCAGACGCAGGTGGTTGAGCAGGTAGTTGGCGAGCAGAATGCTGAAGCGGCCACCGAAACAGTAGACCTGATGGCGGCTGTCGAGCAGCCATTCCACGAGGATGCGCACATCTTCAGGCTGGGTCAGGGCTTGAGTGTCGATCAGCAAGCGCTGGCTGTCCGCCAGGTAATGCGCCCAGGCATCGTCCTTGTTCTGCTGCGAGCGCGGCTGCAACAGCGTGCGCGGTGAACGCAGGCGATGGTCCATGTCGCTGAGCAGGGCTTCCTGGAATTCGGCATAACCGCCGAAACCGAGCTTTTTCACCAGACGCACGATGGTCGGATCGCTGACGCCGGCATGTTCGGCCAGTCGCGCCATAGGCCCGAGACCGTTGCGTGGATACTGATCGAGCAGGGCGCGAACGACTTTGCGCTCCGATGGCGTCAGTTCCAGGCCGGGATCGGTGATCAGGTCTCTGAGAGGGGGCATCCGGGCTCCTGCTGGATGGGGTGTCGAATTCGTTTCACAATCCGTTAAACGAGTATTTATGTAATGGGTGTTACATGTCTAGCTAATTTTTGTACAGGTTTTTCGAGCACCAAAACTGTGCAAGGTGCCCGTGTAATAAGGGCTACGTCGAAGTAGCGCACTGTTGTAGTCCTTTGCCGATTGTTGTGTCAGACATTGCCTATCCCAAACTCAGCGACGGGCCGGTGACAACCCTGAACGCCGAGGTTTTGCGGCACAATGCGACGCATATCGGCCATGTGCCATTGTTTGTTTTATCTTTCGACCGAGAACCTGCTTGTGCCAAGTAGCCGTTTGACACTGATTTGCCATGCGCGAACCGTCGCACAGAAACTAGCGCGTTTTCCTACGGACGAGCCTGTTGAAAATCTGGCTGTTCCGTCCGACGCGTTCAGGGCGCGATTGGCGGTAACACGGCGGCTGGTGTGTGCCCCGGAGTTGAGAACTCAGCAAACGGCGGCATGGTTTGGCGTCGATGCGCAGATTGATCAAGCCCTGCGCGATTGCGATTGGGGACGCTGGCACGGCCAGTCGATCAAGGATCTGCAAGCCAACGAAAACCAGGCTTTGCAAGCCTGGCTGGCCGATCCTGAAGCGGCGCCCCATGGCGGCGAATCAGTCAGGCAACTGACGCAGCGGGTCTCAATGTGGCTGGACACCATCGCCGAAACCCCAGGGCATATAGCGGCGGTCACCCATCCGTTCGTCATGCGCGCGGCGCTGATGCAGGTGCTGCAAGGCGCGGCGTTCAATGCAATCGACATCGAGCCTCTGGGGATGATCGACTTGCGCTTCAATGGCATCTGGCGACTACGCTTGCCGGGCATGGCCCTTGACGAGGAATTCTGATGAAACAGCTGCTGGTCATCGGCATTGGCGCCGGCAATCCGGACTACATCACCATGCAGGCGGTGAAAGCGCTGAATCGGGTCGATGTGTTCTTTCTGCTGGATAAAGGCCAGAGCAAGCAGACGCTGATCGACCTGCGCCGAGAGATCTGCGAGCGCTACATCACCGACCACGCTTATCGCTTTGTCGAAGCCAGCAGCCCGCAGCGCGAGCGCGGCGATGTCGACTACACGGCCAGCGTCGATGCACTGAATCGCGCCAAGCAGCAGACCTTCGAACAGCTGATCAATGAAGAATTGTCCGACGGCCAGTGCGGCGGGTTTCTGATCTGGGGCGATCCGGCGTTATACGACAGCACATTGCGGATTCTTCAGGCGCTTCAGGCATCAGGCCGCTGTCAGTTTGAATACGAAGTGATACCGGGGATCACCAGCGTTCAGGCCCTGGCTGCGCAGCACAAAATACCTTTGAACACGATTGGTCGCTCAGTAGAAATCACCACAGGCCGGCGATTGGCGGCGGGGCAGGTGGGTGAAGCGGACAGTCTGGTGGTGATGCTTGATGCCGAGGATTCCTACCAGCGGGTGGCGGATCGGCAGACCGAGATTTTCTGGGGCGCTTACCTGGGCACGCCGGACGAGATTCTGCTCAGCGGTCGGCTGGCGGATGTCGCCGATGAGATCGAACGGGTGCGCAAAGCGGCGCGGGCGGAGCATGGGTGGATTATGGATACCTATCTGTTGCGCAAGCCTTGAGTGGTTGTCGCCTGAACAAGCGCTTTCGCGAGCAGGCTCGCTCCCACATTCTGGAATGCATTTCCCTGTGGGAGCGAGCCTGCTCGCGAAGGGGCCAGAACATTCACCACCGATCGTAGACAGGCAAAAAGAAACCCGGTGCAACGCAAATCGCACCGGGTTTTTTGTTGCCAGCCAACAGCGGATGTCGTGGATCCGCCGTCAACCTTGAACTCCGTATCAGGCGCGTTCCAGCGCCAATGCCACGCCCTGACCGCCGCCGATGCACAAGGTCGCCAGACCTTTTTTCGCATCGCGCTTGAGCATTTCGTGCAGCAATGTCACCAGCACGCGGCAACCTGATGCGCCGATCGGGTGGCCGAGGGCAATGGCGCCGCCGTTGACGTTGACCTTGTCCAGATCCCATTGCAGGTCCTTGGCCACGGCCAGCGATTGCGCAGCGAACGCTTCGTTGGCTTCAATCAGGTCGAGCTGGTCGATGTTCCAGCCGGCCTTGTCCAGGCAGCGGCGGGTCGCCGATACCGGGCCGATGCCCATGATCGCCGGGTCGACGCCAGCGTTGGCATACGCAGCAATTTTCGCCAGAACCGGCAGGCCCAGCGATATGGCTTTCTCGGCACTCATCAGAATCACAGCAGCGGCACCGTCGTTCAGCGACGAGGCGTTGCCAGCGGTGACGCTGCCGTCCTTTTTGAACGCCGGACGCAGTTTCGCCAGAGATTCTGCGCTGGTATCGCCGCGTGGCTGCTCGTCGACCTTGAACGCCACCGGATCGCCTTTGCGCTGCGGGATCAGGATCGGCGTGATTTCATCAACGAAGCGCCCGGCCTCGATCGCGGCGGCGGCTTTCTGCTGAGACGCGGCAGCAAAGGCGTCCTGCTGTTCGCGGCTGATCTGGTACTTGTCGACCAGATTCTCGGCAGTGATGCCCATGTGGTAATCGTTGAACGCATCCCACAGGCCATCGCTGATCATGGTGTCGACGATTTGCGCGTGGCCCATGCGCAGACCGGTGCGCGCACCCGGCATGATGTAGTTGGACAGGCTCATGTTTTCCTGACCGCCGGCGATGATCACCTCGGCGTCGCCGCAACGGATCGCTTGCGCGCCCAGGTGCAGAGCCTTGAGGCCCGAACCGCAAACCTTGTTCAGGGTCATGGCCGGTACGGCATGGGGCAGCCCCGCCTTGGTTGCGGCCTGACGTGCCGGGTTCTGCCCGGCGCCAGCGGTGAGCACCTGGCCCATGATCACTTCATCGACCTGCGCACCGTCGAGGCCGGTCTGCTCGAGCAACTGGCGGATCACCGCCGCGCCCAGGTCTACAGCGGATACATTGGCCAGGGAGCCCTGAAAACTGCCGATCGCGGTACGCGTGGCGGCAACAATGACGACGTCTTGCATGTGCGAATTCCTCACTGGGCAGCGAACTGCATTTCCGGTACATGATCCGGGACGATCAGTTTACCAGCGGTTTTGGCGACGATTTCCTCGACGCTGACGCCAGGTGCGCGTTCCTTGAGGACAAAAGCGCCATTTTCAATTTCCAGATAGGCGAGGTCGGTCAGCACGCGCTTGATGCAGCCGGCACCGGTCAGCGGCAGGCTGCATTTGGCCAGCAGCTTGGACTCACCGTCCTTCGAGGCGTGGGTCATGATGACAATGATGTTGTCGGCGCCGGCCACCAGATCCATCGCGCCGCCCATGCCCTTGACCAGTTTGCCGGGGATCATCCACGAAGCGATGTTGCCTTCAACATCCACTTCAAAGGCGCCAAGCACGGTCAGGTCGACGTGGCCGCCACGGATCATCGCGAAGGATTCGGCGGAATTGAAGATCGACGCGCCGATCCGCGCCGTCACCGTTTGTTTACCGGCGTTGATCATGTCGGCATCGATGGTTTCTTCGGTCGGGAACGGGCCCATGCCGAGCAGGCCGTTTTCCGATTGCAGCATGACTTCCATGCCTTCGGGGATGTAGTTGGCGACCAGGGTCGGAATGCCGATGCCGAGGTTCACGTAGTAGCCGTCCTGCATTTCGCGGGCGACGCGCTGAGCCATTTGTTCGCGGGTAAGTGCCATGTTGTTGTTCTCCGTAGGCCTGAATTATTTGCGGATGGTGCGCTGTTCGATGCGTTTTTCGAACGTGCCGCAAATGACTCGATCGACGTAGATGCCCGGGGTGTGGATCTGCGTCGGGTCGAGTTCGCCGGGCTCGACGATTTCCTCGACTTCGACCACGGTGATCTTGCCGGCGGTCGCGGCCAGCGGGTTGAAATTCTGCGCGGTGTGACGGTAAACGACGTTACCGAAATGGTCGGCCTTCCAGCCTTTGACGATGGCGAAGTCGCCAGTGATGGATTCTTCCATCAGGTACTTGCGACCCTTGAATTCCCGCACTTCCTTGCCTTCAGCAACCGGGGTGCCAACGCCAGTGGCGGTGAAGAACGCCGGAATGCCGGCGCCGCCCGCGCGCATTTTTTCGGCGAGGGTGCCTTGCGGGGTAAGGATGACTTCGATCTCGCCCTTGAGCAGTTGCTCTTCAAACAACTTGTTCTCGCCGACGTAGGAAGCGATGACTTTGCTGATCTGGCGGTCGGTGAGCAGCACGCCAAGGCCGAAACCATCAACGCCGCAGTTGTTGGATACCACGGTGAGGTCACGGGTGCCCTTGCGCTTGATCTCGGCGATCAGGTTTTCCGGAATGCCGCACAGACCAAAGCCGCCGGCGATAACGGTCATGCCGTCTTCCAGCCCGGCCATCGCTTCCTCGTAGGAATACACACGCTTGTCGAAACCTGCCATAGGCACCTCTTTTATTATTTGCGGGCGGCTGGCTAGCCGAATGACTGGAGTGTCTCTCTGCGGAATATATTTGTTAAGTTGATTTTTACGGTTGATTGATTGATAAAGCTCACTAATACGCGTTCGGCGATGATCGTTCCCACGCTCCGCGTGGGAATGCCTCCTGGGACGCTCCGCGTCCAGTGACGCGGAGCGTCACGGGCTGCATTCCCACGCAGGAGCGTGGGAACGATCAGGGCCATCGCATCACAGCTTGCAGCTTGACGCTTGCAGCTTGCAACTGGAGCAAAGCGACATGACCATCAAACAGATCCGTGCCTTTCTCGCCGTGGCCCATAGCCTGAGCTTCGCCGTGGCCTGCGAGCGTCTGCACCTGTCGCAGTCAGCGCTGAGCCTGACCATCAAAGCCCTGGAAGAGGGGCTGGGAGGGCGCTTGTTCAGCCGCAACACGCGTAATGTCGCGCTGACCCCGGAAGGCGAGTCCCTGCTGCCGCTGGCGCGCCGCTTGATCGCCGATTGGGACAACGCCGAAGACGAGATGCGCCAGCGTTTCAGCCTCCAGCGCGGACGCGTGACCCTGGCGGCGATGCCGTCATTTGCCGGCAATCTGCTGCCGCCGATTCTCAAGAGCTTCCGCGCGCGTTATCCGAACGTCAACGTCACGGTCAACGACGTGATCAACGAGCAAGTGCTGGAAATGGTCCGCGATCGTCAGGTCGAACTCGGTGTGGCGTTCGCGCCGATGCAGAGCACGTCGATGACATTCACGCCGCTGTATGTCGATCGCTTTGTCGCCGTTGTGCCGGCCGATTCAGCGCTGGCCGGTCGCGCCGACATCGATTGGCAGACTTTGCTGGAGCAACCGTTCATCACCCTGCAGCGGCCATCGACCGTGCGGGTCATGCTCGAAGAGCATTTGCAGGCGCGCGGAATGAAGTTGCCGGTGGAGTTCGAAAGTCATCAATTGGCGACGGTTGGCCGAATGGTTGCCAGCGGGCTTGGGGTCAGCGCGGTGCCGGCATTGTGCGCGGGGCAGATGCGCGAGCTGGGTGCGCATTGCCTGACCTTGAATGATTCTGTGGAGCGGGCGATTGGTCTGTTGACCGAGCCGGGCAATGAACTGTCTGCGGCGGCGCAGGCGTTGTTCGAGATTCTCAAGGCTGAAGATTTGCAGCGCCAGTTCGATTTCCCCCTCACCCCAGGAACGCGGAAACAGAGCGCCGAACGCTGATTCAGTGTGGGAGCGAGCCTGCTCGCGAAGAACGATAACGCGGTCTAAGCCTTGGCCACGCGCCACAGATACCAGGCTGCAACCGTCCGATAAGGCTTCCACGCCTGGCCAATCTCGATCATCTGTTTGCGCGTCGGCTGCACCTCCAGTCCCTTCAAGCGCCGATATCCCTCACGCACGCCAAAATCATCCGCCGGCAGGATGTCCATGCGTTCGAGGCTGTAGATCAACAGCATCTCCACGGTCCAGCGGCCGACACCGCGCAAACTGGTCAGGCGTTCGATCAGGGTTTCATCGTCCATCGCCCGTGAAGTCGGGTAATCGGGCACCACGCCGTCCAGCGTCGCCTGGGCAATCCCTTGAATCGTCGCGATCTTGCCCGCTGAAAAGCCACAAGCACGCAGTCGCTCGACCTCGGTAGCCAGAATCTGCTGCGGACGCGGAAACGACTGGCCGGGGAACAACCCCATCAAACGCCCAAGGATCGCATCGCCGGCCTTGGCGTGCAGTTGCTGATAGGCAATCGCCCGGACCAGCGATTCATAGGGATCGCGCGCTGGATGTGGTTGATGCAGGCACGGGCCGACGGCGCTGACATGGCGCTGCCAGTCAGTGTCTATCGCGGCCAGAAAAGCGCTGGCCATCTCATACATGTCAGCCATGTTGCGGTGATTCGGACATACCCATCGAAATCCCTGTTTGCGCGTTGGATTGCATGGCTCAAAAAGCCAATTGTTGAGTCATTTGCAGTGCGGCGTTTTCCAGCCTGAGCAGGAACGCCTTGCGCGGTTGTCCGCCACCATAACCGGTCAGCGAGCCGTCTGCGCCGATCACTCGGTGGCACGGGACCACGATCGACAGGCGATTGTGCCCGTTGGCCAGGCCGACGGCACGGCTGGCGCCAGGTTTGCCCAGGCCTGCCGCGATGGCGCCGTACGTGCTGGTGTGGCCATAGGGAATTTGCAGCAGCGCCGCCCACACTTCCCGGGCAAAAGCGCTGCCGGGCAGGTGCAGCGGCACGCTGAACCGAGTGAGTTTGCCGGCGAAATAACCCGCCAGTTGCACCTCGATCTGCTGCAAGTGGGCGTTGTGACCCGGCGCAACCGCGTAGCCATAACGGTTCTGCAGCGCTTCGACTTCACGGGTCAGCGCCGGGCGATCGAGAAACTCCAACAACACCAGCCCACGGCGCTCAGCCATGGCGATCATCGGCCCCAGCGGCGTGGTCAGGCGGGTGAACAGCAACGGCTCACTGTTCGCCGCACGGCCCGGGGTGATGTGGAAGGACTTCTGAAACGCATCGCGAAAACCGCTGAGCGACTCGTAGCCGGAGTCGAACGCCGCGTGATCGATTGAAGTGCCTTGCCTGATTCCGCCCAGAGCCATGCCGAGGCGCCGTGTGCGCAGCCAAGCGTGGAAAGTCATGCCGAAGTGCTGCTTGAACCAGCGTCGCAGTTTCAGCGGTTCGATGCCCTCGGCGAGCAATTGCGCGTCACTCCAGCGCCGTTCGGGATCGGCGTCCACCGCATTGAGCAGGCGCTGCACCCAGTCCGGGGCGATGGCCGCTGCGTCCAGCGGTTTGCAGCGCAGGCAGGCGCGGTAGCCGGCGCACAGGCATTCGTCGGCGTGGGCGAAGAATTCGACGTTTTCCGGTTTCGGCTTGCGCGCCGTGCAACTGGGACGGCAAAAGATCCCGGTGGTTTTCACGGCGGTGAAGAACACGCCTTCATAGGCAGTGTCGCGCTCGAGCATGGCGCGAACCATTTCGGCGTGGGGCGGCAGGACAGCGGCTGGTATGTTCATGGCCAGAGAGTAAATCCGCTTTGTCGATGGCTCCACCGAAAAATCGACAGTGAATTTTTTCCCTTGTGCAGCACAATGAGCGGGTCGCCGCTTTCGAGGAAGCCAAACCATGCAGCCGTTTTCCATTCAGCGCATCGATCATATCGTCCTGCGCGTCGCCGACCTGCAACGCAGCATCGATTTCTACGCCAACGTGTTCGGCGCCGAAGTGGTCAGGCATAACCAGCCGCTGGGGCTGGTGCATTTGCGCGCTGGCACGTCGATGATCGATCTGGTCGACTTGCACGGCGAACTCGGGCGCAAGGGCGGTGGCGCGGCGCAGGCGCAGCGACGCAATGTCGACCACTTCTGCCTGCGCATCGAACCGTTCGACGAAGCCGCGCTCATCGCACACCTGCAATCGTTCGGGCTGACCGTGGAGAAAGCCGCCAGGCGTTTCGGCGCCGAGGGTTACGGCTTGTCGCTTTACTGTTTTGATCCGGACGGCAATCAGGTCGAACTCAAAGGTCCGTCCGAGAGCGATCAACCTGCGGTTTCCTGAAGCAGCAGCTCGGCCACTTGCCCGAGGGCCGAGCGGCCGTTTTGCGGTTGTTCAGACGCGAGGTTGAACAGCGCCAGTTGCCGGTCGGCGCTGGTGCCGCTGTCGATGATCGCCCGGGCACGCTCGAACAACTGCGCCGCGCCCAGTATCTGCGCCGTCTCGGCAAAGCGCTGCTCGGCCAGCTCCAGCCACTGCGCGAGCGAACAGTCGCCGTCGATGCCTTCGACCAAAAAGCGCGCATGAATCCCCTGATGTTTGGCCCGCCAGCGATTTTCCTCCAGCATCGAACGCGCGGTCTGGTCGTACAGCAAGCCGGGCCGCCGCTGCGCACTGGCATGGGCCACCAATACGCGGAAAAACGCCGCTAGGGTCAGCGCATCATCGACCCGAGGGCAAGCGTCGGTCATGCGCAGTTCCAGGGTCGGAAAACGCGCGGCCGGACGCACGCCCCACCAGCACTCGCCGGGCTGGCTGATCGCGCCGATGCGCGTGAGAAACGCCAAGTGCTCGTCGTAATGGCGCTGATCGGCGAACAGCGGCGGGATGCCCATGCGTGGCCACTCGTCACACGCGGTCTGCCGATAGCTCATGAAGCCGCTGGCGGCGCCATCCCAGATCGGCGACGAACAGCTCAGTGCCAACAGCAGCGGCGTCCACGGCAGCACTTCGTTCATCACCGCAATGCGATCCAGCGGCTCTGCCACCTCGACGTGCACATGCAGGCCCGACAGCACGCTGCGGCGGGCGACATGGCCGTAGCGTGCGAACAGATACTGGAAATGTTCCTCGTCGGTCGGAACCTGTTCGCGCCAGTCGGCCAGCGGATGACTGCCGGCGCTGAGCATGCCTAGAGCAAATGGCTCCAGGGCCGTGCGCAAGGCCTGACGGCTGCCACGCAGAAAATCACTGGCGTGCGCGAAATCGCTGAACACCGGCGAAGCCACTTCGATCTGGCCCTGAAACATCTCCGTGGCAAACCACACACCCAGCGCCGCCCGGCAAGCCTCGATGGCCTGTGGCGGCGGACTGCCGATCATGCGCAGGCTCTGCAGGTCAGTGAGAAAGTACTCTTCCTCAATGCCGAATCGCGGGTGGCTCATGACAGTGCTCGAGCAAGTGTTTCTCTTGAGAACCGTGCGCCGTTGCGGTGGTTCACGCCAGGCGACCAGTGCCCCGCGAATGCACCGTTGGTCTTGTCCATTGCACTTGAGCGGCCAGGGCGTTTCCAAACAAGTCCGATCAACGTGTTCTGGAGGCACACATGAGCAACCCATCCAGCAACGACAAAGCGCTTAACCAAACCGTCAATCCCAACGACGACGGCTTCGCCATCGGCACGGCCGGGCGCGATGAAGACCCCAACGCCACAACCGACTGGGACGTCAGCCGTGACAACGAAGATGTCATGACGCCGGGCGATACCCGCGGTCTGCCCGGTTATCCCGGGGCCGAAAAAAACAATCCTTCGAAACCCGTTGTCGACAGCAGCGTACCGGCCAACGGCGATCCATCGGTGCAGAACGACGGCGCTGATTGAGGTGGTCAGCAGTGGCAGGATAATGGCGTCGGTCGAACTTTTCTGATCCGGCGCCACTCTGAACCTGTCATAGGGTCGCAGTTCGACAGAAAAAACGCTTCGGCAGGCAGAAAAAGCTGCGTGGCGTGATAAATTCCCCCCACGTCGAGCCCACCCAGAATGGCCCCTGCCGGGTCCCACCAAGAGCGATCTACATGCAAGCAAAGGCCCGTGAGGTTTATGTGCCACCGGTGCTGCAAGATCTGCGGGCCGGCACAGCCGAACTGCACATTGCACTGGAAAAACGCCTTCCTTTTTTCTCCGACACCCTCGATACCCCCGCTTTCGAGCGCTTGATGCAGGCCTATTACGGGTTCTATCAGCCGCTCGAACAGGCGTTGCTCGCCAGTGGCGCGGTCCCGGACGATTTCAATCTGCTGCCTCGTCTGAAGGCTGACACCCTGCGTGCGGACCTGCGCGCACTGGGGGCAACCGCTGATGATTTGCCGCTGTGTGAAGATCTGCCAGTCATTGACTCCAGCGCCGCCAGTCTCGGCGTTTTGTACGTACTCGAAGGCGCGACCCTCGGCGGGCAGATCCTGCGTCGCGAGATCGCCGCGCGGCTGAATCTGGACGCCGACAATGGCGCTGCCTTCCTCGATGTCTACGGCGCGGCCACCGGGCGGCGCTGGCGCGAGTTCATCGAATACCTGAGCAACCGGCCCATGGCGGCCAGCGAACGCGCGGCCGTGGTCAGCGCAGCACAAACCACATTCAGCTGTTTCGAGCAGTGGCTCGAGCGCCAGGAGGTACTGGCATGAACCCGCAAGACCAACAAGCCTTTGAAGAACTGCTGGCCAACTGTGCCGACGAGCCGATCCGCTTTCCCGGCGCGATCCAGCCCCATGGTCTGCTGCTGACCCTGACCGAGCCTGCGCTGCAGATCATTCAGGTCAGCGCCAACGTCGAAACCCTGCAGGCCCGCGCGCCCGAATCCTTGATCGGCCAGCCGCTGCACAGCCTGATCGGCGCCGAACACACCGCGCAAGTGCTGCAAGCCTTGCAAGAGGCGACGTTCTCCGAGGCAGCGCCCCTGCGTTTCGAGCTTAACGGCACTGAATTCGAAGGTTTGCTGCACCGCCATCAGGGCGTGCTGATTCTCGAACTGGAAATTCACGTGAAGAATTTCCAGCCGCGCAACGTCGCCGGGGTCAATACCCACTTGGGCCGCATGCTCCAGCGCCTGCAAGCGGCGACCACGCTGCAGGCCCTGTACGACATCAGCGTCAAGGAAATCCAGGCCATGACCGGTTACGACCGGGTGCTGATCTATCGCTTTGAGGAGGAGGGCCACGGTCAGGTCATCGCCGAAGCGTCCGATCCATCGATGGAAGTGTTCAACGGCCTGTTCTTCCCGGCTTCGGACATTCCCGAGCAGGCGCGCGAGCTGTATCGCACCAATTGGCTGCGGATCATCCCCAACGCCGATTATCAGCCGGTGCCACTGGTGCCGAAACTGCGCCCGGACACGCAGACGCCGCTGGACCTCAGTTTCGCCACGCTGCGCAGCGTCTCGCCGATTCACTGCCAGTACATGAAGAACATGGGCGTGCTGTCGTCGATGAGCATTTCCCTGCTCAAGGGCGACAAGCTCTGGGGCCTGATCAGCTGCGGCAATCGCCAGCCGCTGCACGTGCCGCATGAATTGCGCATGGCTTGCCAGACCATCGGCCAGGTTCTGTCATTGCAGATCAGCGCCATGGAAACCCTTGAGTTGACCCGCCAGCGCGAAGAGAAGGTCGAAGCGCTGGCGCGGCTCAATCAGGCGATGGTCGATTCGCCGCAAAACGTCTTCGACGGCCTCGCCCAGCAGCCAGCGACGCTGATGGCGCTGGTCAATGCCGGCGGCATTGCGATCATCGAAGACAAGCAGTTGCACCGTTACGGCAACTGCCCTGAACCGGAAGAAATTCGCGCGCTGCACAAGTGGTTGCAGGCGCGCGGCGAGCCGGTGTTCGCCAGCCATCACCTGTCCAGCGTTTACCCACCTGCGGCGCAGTATCAGTCGGTAGCCAGTGGTGTGCTTGCCATGAGCCTGCCGAAACCGGTGGACAACGGCGTGCTGTGGTTCCGTCCGGAAGTGAAGGAAAACATCAACTGGAGCGGCGACCCGCGCAAGCCGCTGGATCTGGAAAACTCCGACGCCGGGATGCGCTTGCGTCCGCGCACCTCGTTCGAGATCTGGAAGGTCGAGATGGCCGGGATCTCCGCCAAGTGGAGCCACGGTGACCGGTTCGCCGCCAATGACCTGCGCCGTTCGGCGCTGGAAAACGATCTGGCCCGTCAGGTACGTCGTGAGCAGGCGGCTGTGCAGGCGCGCGATGATCTGGTGGCGGTGGTTTCCCACGACCTGCGCAACCCGATGACGGTGATTTCCATGCTCTGCGGCATGATGCAGAAAGCCTTCAGCTCGGAAGGCGCGCACACTTCGCGGCGTATCTCCACTGCAATCGACACCATGCAGCAGGCCACGGCGCGGATGAACACGCTGCTGGAAGACCTGCTCGATACCTCGAAAATCGATGCCGGGCGTTACTCGATCACCCCGCAGGCGCTGGAGGTCGGGCACATCTTTGAAGAGGCCCAAGCGTTGCTGTCGCCTCTGGCCCATGACAAGGACATCAGCATTTCCTTCCAGGCCGATCCTGACCTGCGCATCCACGCCGACCCCGAGCGGCTGTTTCAGGTGCTGTCGAACCTGGTGGGCAACGCCATCAAGTTCACCCCGCGCATGGGCACCGTCGGCGTGCACGCGAAATCGGTGGGCGACGAGATCGTGTTTATCGTGCGTGACAGTGGCGAAGGCATTCCCAAGGAGCACTTGCCGCATGTGTTTGATCGCTACTGGACGATAAAGGAAGGCAACCCGACCGGAACGGGCCTGGGTTTGTACATCACCCAAGGCATCGTCGAAGCCCATGGCGGGCAGATCGTCGCCGAGAGCGAGCCGGGGCAGGGCAGCGAATTCCGCTTCACCGTGCCGCGCCTGGCCTGAGTGCCCCCTGCAGGTTTCGATCGTTCCCACGCTCTGAATGGGACGCAGAGCGTCCCGGGCTGCATTCCCACGCAGAGCGTGGGAACGATCAGATTTGCAGCCTCAGGGTCATTTTCTTCAATACCGCAAATCCCCCGCTCGCTACCGTAGCCACCTCGTTCCTCGTTTGAAGCAGGTGTGCAATGAGTCTGATTCTTTCCATGGCGGCGTTTGCCCTCGCCGCATCCATCACCCCCGGGCCGGTCAATATCGTCGCCTTGAGTTCAGGCGCGCAGTACGGTTTCCGCGCCAGCCAGCGGCATGTGGCCGGGGCGACGCTGGGGTTTGTGCTGTTGCTGGTGCTGATGGGCCTGGGCCTGCATGAGGTGTTGCAACTGTGGCCATTCATGACCCGCGTGGTGCAATGGGCCGGGGTGGCGTTTCTGTTGTTCATGGCCTGGAAACTGGCCAGTGATGACGGCCAGTTGAACACCAGCGAATCCGGCCGCGCGCCGTCTATGCTCTATGGCGCGGTGATGCAATGGCTTAACCCCAAGGCCTGGCTGGCATGCGTGGCCGGCATGGGCGCGTTTGTCGCTGATGGCGAGGCGCGGCTGGTCTGGCAGTTTGCGGCGGTGTATCTGGTGATCTGTTATCTGTCGGTGGGCTGCTGGGCGTATGCCGGGACGTTCTTGCGCGGGTATCTGAGCAATGCGGCGGTGATGCGCTGGTTCAATCGGTTGATGGCGTTGTTGCTGGCGGTGAGTGCGCTTTATTTGCTGTTCACTTGATTCACAGGCTCACCACAACCCCCTGTGGGAGCGAGCCTGCTCGCGAATGCGGTGGATCAGTCAGTGAAGTGTTGAATGACACACCGCTTTCGAGAGCAGGCTCGCTCCCACAAGGGTTCAGTGTTCAACTTCGTGAATGAAGTCAGCCGCGATACTGCCCCGGCGTCGCCGCCAGATGTTGTTTGAACGCTCGTTGAAAATGCGCCTGATCGGCAAACCCGGCCTGGAGCGCGACATCGGCAATCAACTGGCCGCTGCGCAAACGCTCGCGGGCGAACTGGATGCGCTGGTTGACCAGGAAGGCATGGGGCGTCATCCCGTAACGCTGCCTGAACGCACGAATCAGGTATGACGGCGATAGTTGCGCCGCCGCGCAAATTGCCTCGAGGCTCAGCACTTCGGTGCAATGTCCACGGATGAAATCAGCGGCGCGCTCCAGCTTGAAATTCGGCTCGGCAACGGGCTCGTCCGCTGGATTCAGGCGGACCTGCAAATCACTGAAAAACTCAACCGCTGCGCTGTGTTTCGCCAGCGCCTCCACCTGGTCGTCGAGCAGAACCTCATACAACCCCATCAATTTGCCAAACAGCTCGGCATCGGTCAGATGCGTGTCGGAAAATCGGCGAATTTCCAGCTCCCCGGCAAACCCCATTTGATGCTGCAAATCCGTCAGCCACGGCGTTTCGACATACAACATCACATACGACCAAGGCTGATCATCGATCGGATTGCAGGCATGCACATCGCCGGGATTCATCAGCACCACGGTGCCGGCCGCCACCTCAAATTGCGTCTGCTCATGCACATAGGTACTGCGCCCGGCGGTGATCGCGCCGATGGAAAAGTGCGCATGGGAATGCCGCGCATAACAGACTTCACGCCCATCCGCGATCGCCCGCGCTTCGATGAAGGGCAGGGCGTCGTCGCGCCAGAAGCGCGGGGCTTTCTCGGGGTTTTTCGCTGTGGCGTGGTTCATCGTGATCGTCCCGGCAGGTCAGCGCCCTGAGTGTATTAGCTCTGGCCGGCGAATGCCCGTTGCAGTGTCGCCACATCAAGCTTTTTCATCTGAAACATCGCCTGCATTGCAGCACCGACTGTTATAGGCTCTGGGGGCGTGACACCACGAGCGCGATGGAGCTGAACCATGACTGCATTTACCGGCGGATGCCTGTGCGGCGATGTGCGTTTTCAAGCCTCTGGCGAGCCTTACCGGGTTGGATTGTGCCATTGCCTGGACTGTCGCAAGGTCCACGGCGCGCTGTTTCATGCCTCGGCGATTTTTCCTGAGGACGCGGTGACCATCAGCGGTGAAACCCATGAGTATCAAGGGCGGCACTTTTGCCCGCGCTGTGGTTCGTCGGTGTTCAATCGCAGTGGTGATGAGGTCGAGGTGAACCTCGGCGCGCTGGATGCGCCGGATCAGTTGAAGCCGACCTATGAGAGCTGGATTGTGCGGCGTGAATCGTGGCTGCCGGATTTTCCGCTGGCCAGGCATTACCGTGGTGATCGTGAAGGCAAAGGGCGGGCAGAGGGGTAGGGGATTGATTCAGCCTTCAGCACGCTTGCGATTTCTGTGGGGGCGAGTCTGCTCGCGAAGGCTTGTTGTCGAGCGATGATTTGTTCGGTTGACCGAGTACATATCCGTTGCTGCGGTAACGGCTGCTTAGGGTTCCGCCCTTACGGCGGGTCACCTTTTTCAAACGCCAAAAAGGTAACCCAAAAGGCTTGCTCCTACGTTCGGCCCTCGCAGGCTCGGGTTCCTTCGCTGCGGGATCGATCCGGGCGCAGCGGCTCCGGTTTGCTTCGCTGCACCTCCTTCCGCTGTGTCTGGCTGCGCCAGACGGTCGCTGCGCTCCCACGCCCGGATCAATCCCTCCGCTCAGCCTTCCGACGTCGCCGGTGGATCAAGATCAAAAGCACTCGAGCTTGCGCTCATTGTTGAGTGGGGCGGCTTTGCCGCGGGCAGCTGCGCTGCTTTGTTTTTCTGTGGGAGTGAGCTTGCTCGCGATAGCTATCTCAGAGATACGAGTGTGCAGCGGATCTACCCTGATCCCTGTGGGAGCTTGCTTGCCAGCGATGGCGGCCTTCCAGCCGACCAGTCTCTGACGGGTATACTCAATTTCAACTGTGGGAGCGAGCCTGCTCGCGAAGGCGTTGGGTCAGTCAATACGTAAGTGGCTGAACGAACGCTTTCGCGAGCAGCTCGTTTTCACAATTTGTTTTGTGCTGTCCGCTGCTATGGGTACATCCTCAGTTCTGTTACTCGCGAATAAACGCCAACAAATCCGCATTGATGGTTTCAGCCTGCGTCGTCGGCATGCCATGCGGGAAGCCCGGATACGACTTCAGTGTGCCGTTGGGCAGCAGTTTCGCCGATAACGGTGCGGAGTTGGCGTAGGGCACGATCTGGTCATCCTCGCCGTGCATCACCAACACCGGCACGGTGACCTTTTTCAGGTCTTCGGTGAAGTCAGTTTGCGAGAACGCGACGATGCCATCGTAATGCGCTTTGGCACCACCGATCATGCCCTGGCGCCACCAGTTGGCGATTATCCCTTCCGCCGGCTCGGCGCCCGGGCGGTTGTAGCCGTAGAAAGGTCCGCTCGGCACATCGCGATAAAACTGCGCGCGATTCGCCGCCAACTGCGCTTGAAAGCCATCGAACACCGATTTCGGCAAACCGCCGGGGTTGCTTTCGGTCTGCACCATCAACGGTGGCACCGCGCTGATCAAGACGGCTTTGCTGACCTTGTCCTGACCATGCCGGGCGATGTAATGGATCACTTCGCCGCCGCCGGTGGAATGGCCGACGTGGACCACGTTGCTCGTACCCAGATGATTGACCACCGCCAGCACATCGTCGGCGTAGTGATCCATGTCGTGGCCATCCCAGACCTGGCTGGAGCGCCCGTGTCCACGTCGATCATGGGCAATCACCCGAAAGCCCTGTGCCAGGAAAAACAGCATCTGCGCGTCCCAGTCATCCGAACTGAGCGGCCAGCCGTGGTGGAAGTGGATCACCGGCGCGTCGCGCGGGCCCCAGTCCTTGTAGAAGATATCGACGCCGTCTCGAGTGGTGACAAAGCCCATATTCGTTACTCCTGACCTGTGATGGACAACCGCGATGTACGCGGACCGTTTGCGCAGAGGTACGACGACTCAGTGCGAGCCGTTATCAACTGTAGGAGCAATGCCGGGGTCTGCATGACCGCTGGTCACAACGTCTGGCTTCAAGCGCAAATTAGGCTTTGCTGAAAGGGATAAGCGCGGGCGTCCGTAGGTTTTTGCGACCACAGCGACGCCCCTTCGCACCACCGTGAGCCTGAGGAAATCCGCCGATGCTGACCCTGAATATCAATGGCAAGGATCAGGAGCTCGATGTCCCCGCCGACATGCCGCTGCTCTGGGTTCTGCGCGATGTCGCGCACCTGACCGGGACCAAATTCGGTTGCGGCATGGCCCAGTGCGGTGCCTGCACCGTGCACGTCGACGGCGCGCCATTACGTTCCTGTATCACTCCGGCGACTGCCGTCGCCCACGGGCAGAAAATCCTGACCATCGAGGGCTTGTCCAGCGATGGCTCGCACCCGGTGCAGCAAGCCTGGGCCGAGCTGGACGTGGTGCAGTGCGGTTACTGCCAGTCCGGGCAGATCATGTCCGCCGCCGCGTTGCTGGCGAAGATTCCCAAGCCCACCGACAGCGATATCGATCAGGCGCTCTCCGGCAATATCTGCCGCTGCGGCACCTATCCGCGCATTCGCGCAGCGGTCAAACGCGCCGCCGAAATCGGCTGAGTCATTCTCTGGGAGAGGAACGATGAACAGTCCCGTATCGCGTCGCGGGTTTCTCAAGGGCAGCGCCGTGCTGGGCGGCGGCTTGATGGTGGCGTTCGTGGTGCCCGGGGCCAATCGCTTTGCCCGGGCGGCAGAAAATCAGAACAAGACCTTCGCGCCCAACGCGTTCCTGCGCATCGCGGCGGACAACAGCGTCACCGTGCTGCTCGGCCATTCGGAAATGGGCCAGGGCATCTGGACCGGCCTGACCATGCTGATCGCCGAAGAACTGGACGCCGACTGGTCGAAAATCCGCGTTGAGCACTCGCCAGCCTCGGCGGCCGATTACGGCTTGCCGGCGTTTGGCGGCATGCAGATCACCGGCGGCTCGACGTCGACCTGGATGGAATTCGACCGCTACCGACTGGCCGGGGCGACGGCGCGGCAGATGCTCGTGGAAGCCGCAGCGAAACGCTTCGACGTCGCGCCATCGACGATTCGCACGGAGTCCGGCGTGGTCATCGCCGGGGACCAACGCGCGACCTACGGCGAACTGGCCGATGCCGCCGGGCAACTGCCGGTGCCGGATCCGAAAACCATTACCTTCAAGGAAGCCAAGGACTGGAAAGTCATCGGCAAACCGACCAAGCGCCTCGACACCCCGGAAAAGATCACCGGCCGCGCCAGATTCGGCATGGACGTGCAGTTCGAGGGCCTGATGACCGCGATGGTCGCCCGCGCCCCGGTGTTCGGTGCCACGGTGAAATCCTTCGAAGGCGCCGCAGCGCTGGCCATTCCCGGCGTGCACAAAGTGCTGCAGGTGCCCAGCGGAGTAGCGGTGGTGGCCGAGCATTTCTGGGCAGCGAAACTGGGGCGTGATGCGCTCAAGGTTGACTGGGATCTCGGGGCGCTGGCCGACATGAGCAGTGAAAAACTGCTGGAGAGTTTCCGCAAACTGGCAGCGACGCCGGGTACTTCCGCCACGCAGGCGGGGGACGCCAAGGCCAATTTCGGCAAAGCCGCGAAGAAAATCGAGGTCGAATACAGCGTGCCTTACCTGGCCCACGCGCCGATGGAACCGCTCAATTGCACGGTGAAAATCAGCGCCGGCAAATGCGAGATCTGGACCGGCACGCAGTTTCAGACCCTCGACCAAATGGTCGCCAGTAAGATCACCGGGCTCAAGCCCGAGCAGGTCGAAATTCACACGGAATTTCTCGGCGGTGGCTTCGGTCGCCGTGCCAATCCGACTTCGGATTTCGTCGCCGAAGCCGTGCAAGTGGCGAAAGCAGCGGGCTTGCCGGTGAAAACTGTGTGGGCGCGCGAGGATGACATTCGCGGCGGCTACTACCGCTCGATGTACCTGCACAAGGCGCAGGTCGGCCTGAGCGCTGATGGTTTGCCGATGAGCTGGCAGCATGTGCTGGTCGGCCAGTCGATCATGGCCGGGACGATGCTTGAGGCGACGATGGTCAAGAATGGCATCGATGCCACCTCGGTCGAGGGCGTGGCCGACAGTCCGTATATCAAGGATCTGCCCCATCATCAGGTCGACCTGCATTCGCCGCAGACCGGCATCAATGTGTTGTGGCTGCGTTCGGTGGGCCATACCCACACGGGTTTCGTCATGGAATCGCTGATCGATGAACTGGCGACGGCGGCGGGCAAGGATCCGGTGGAGTACCGGCGAACGCTGCTCAAGGCGCACCCGCGCCACCTCGGCGTGCTCAATCTGGCGGTGGAGAAGGCCAACTGGGGCGCACCGTTGCCGGACGGGCATGCTCTGGGCGTGGCGGTACACGAGTCGTTCGGCAGCTATGTGGCGCAGGTCGCCGAGGTGTCGCAGGACAATCTGGCGATCCGCGTGCATCGGGTGGTCTGCGCGGTGGACTGCGGCATTGCAGTGAATCCGCAGAGCATCGCCGCGCAGATGGAATCGTGCATCACCTTCGGTCTCGGCATGGCCTTGCACAGCAAACTCACCGTCAAGGACGGCGGCGTCGTGCAGTCCAACTATCACGATTATCAGGTGTTGCGGCTCAACGAAATGCCGGTGGTGGAAGTGCATATCGTCCCCAGCAGCGAGAAACCCGGCGGCATCGGTGAGCCCGGTGTGCCACCGACCGCGCCGGCCGTGGCCAACGCCGTGTTCGCCTTGACCGGGCAACGCCTGCGCGAACTGCCACTGCAACTGTCGGGGGTGTGAGATGAAACGACATCTTGTGTTGGGCACCGTCGTTTTGCTCGGTCTCGGTGGCTACGCCTCGGACCTGTTTGCCGAAGATCAGGAAGCTCTGAAAGCCTTTGGCACGGTGCAGAAAGTCTTTCAGAGCCCGCGCTGCCAGAATTGCCACATTCCCGGCGATTCGCCGTTGCAGTTCGACGCCGGCATCCCCCACGCGATGAATGTGGTGCGCGGCATGGACGGCAAGGGCGCTGCCGGTTTGCCCTGCGCGACCTGCCACGCCGAAAGCAACCCGCCGGCCAGTTACGGCCCTCATGCGCCCCCGGGTGCGCCGCACTGGAGCCTACCGCCGGCGGCGCACAAAATGGCCTGGATCGGTCTGACTTCGGACAAGCTTTGCACCATGATCAAGGACCGCGCGAGCAATGGCGACCGGGATTTCGCCGCGCTGTTAAAACACGTCAGCGAAGACAAACTGGTGCTCTGGGGCTGGAATCCCGGGGCAGGACGCGCACCGGTGCCGGTGCCGCACGACATTTTCGTTGCGCAATTCAAACTCTGGGCCGACGCCGGCGGACCGTGTCCGGTGGCGCAGATGTGAAGCCTCGGCGATTTAACGCTACGCTCAACGCATGACTGTCTACGGAGTGTGCGCATGCTGGTGCCCGGAAAGCCTGCCAATGAAGCTGCACGTATCGACGCGCTGCATGGCCTGAATCTCAATTCGGAGCCGGAGGAACGTTTCGATCGCCTTACGCGCTTGGCCAAGCGTTTGTTCAACGTGCCGATCGCTCTGGTCACGCTGGTCGACAAGGATCGCCAGTGGTTCAAATCATGTGTGGGTCTGGATGTCAGCGAGACTTCGCGCGATGTGTCTTTCTGCGGCCATGCGATTTTGCAGAACGAGCTGATGCTGGTCCCCGATGCGCTGGAAGATCTGCGCTTTCATGACAATCCGCTGGTCACCGGCGCGCCGAATATTCGCTTTTACGCCGGGTACCCACTGACCGTGCCGGACGGTAACAAAATGGGCACCTTGTGCCTGATTGATACCAAACCTCGCCATCTTGATGACGAAGAGCGCGCGCTGCTGCGTGACCTCGCGGAGATGGCCGAGCAAGAGTTGATGGCGGTGCAGATGGCGAGCATGGATGAGTTGACGCTGCTGTCCAATCGCCGTGGTTTCAAGCAACTGGCCCAGCATGCCCTGGATGCCTGCGCGCGCCTGAACCGGCCGGCGACGCTGCTGTTTTTCGACCTCAACGACTTCAAGCAGATCAACGATCTGTACGGCCATGCCGAAGGCGACAGTGCGCTGAAGACCTTCGCCGATGTGCTGCGGATTGCCTTTCGCGAAAGCGACGTGGTCGGACGCCTGGGCGGCGATGAGTTTGTCGCGTTGCTGACCGGCTCCAGCCTCGTTGAAACCACGCGGATCATGGCGCGGCTCAAGGAAATCCTCGAAGAGCGCAACGCCACGCTGCACCGCGGTTACGCGATTCGCTTCAGCGTCGGCCAGATCGAATACGACCCCACGCGCCACGAGACCGTTGATCGGCTGCTCGCCGATGCAGATGGCGCGATGTATGCGCACAAGCAAGCTCTGAAAGGCTGCTAGCACCGCCACCATCGCTGGCGAGCCAGCTCCCAAAGGCTCTCTTGAATCCCGTGGGAGCGGGCTTGCCCGCGATGGCGGTGGGTCAGGCAATTTGATGCTGGCTGGTCGAATGTCTTCGCAAGCAGGCTCGCTCCCACAGGTTTCGATGGCGCGGAGGATTTTTCAGTTCAGCACCATCTCTGTGGGAGCGAGCCTGCTCGCGAAGGCGTCAGCCGACTCATCGCCGGATTCGCCAGTGCTCAGCGCTTGGGCGGGCTCAGCTTCTGGTAAAACGCCAGCCATTTCTCGTGACTGGCCGCGGCATCCTCGAGTTCGGGCATGCGCAACGCGTCTTGCAAGGCTTTCGCCTCATAAGCATCGAACAGATGCCGGACGGCGGTGCTGGCAATGGCGTTGACTCTGTTGGAGGCGAAGGTATCGGGCACGGCGGTGCGTGCCTGTTGCGCCAGTGGTGCGCCCTCAATATCGAGGCGAGTAATGAACGCCTTGCAGGTGGCGTTCAAGCGAGGCTGGGAGCCGTTTTTATAGGCTTCGGCGTCGAGGGGCAGCGTTTTCGCCGCTTCTTTCGCCACCGATGGTTTGAGTAATGCGATGTCGATATCGCGACGCAGCACCACTTCATCTCTGCTGGTGAAAATCTCGAAGACTCTGGTTGGCCGCCCATGCAGCAGTGCCAATATGCCAAACGGCGCCGTGCCGGCCTTGGCAAGTTTGTCGGTGGCTGCCGATACTGGCCGCAGGGCGAGCAATTCCAGCGTGTTGTCTTCGAGGTCGAGCCGTTGCGCCAACGGCAACCGGCAGAACGCTTCCTTGAGAATCGCGACATGCGCGTCCTTCATATGCTTGAGGCGCGCCGCCAGCGCTGCATGAAAAGCGCTTGCCACGTTGTTCAGTCTGGGCAGCGAGGCAATCATCGATGGCAGTTGCAATTGTGCATTGCTCGATTGCCATCCCTGCATGTCACCCGTTAGCTTGCCGGCAATGTGTAATTGGCTCAGGGAATAATGTGGCCCGGTTGTATCAGCGTCCGAGGCTGGAACAAACAGTGCCTTCTCTGTCAGGTGAGGGGAATCAGCGAAGATCTTGCGCAGATCCGCGAGGGCAATAGTGGCGGGGGTGGGCGGTGACGACTGGAAGGCCCGGCGGTAAAAATCGTAAATCAGACGATTGTGGTTGCGAAAGAGCAGATCGGCTTGCTTGAGCGTGGCGGCGTCATAGACCGTGACTTGAAAATCGGCATCGCGCTGGATCAGCCCTCGTGCAACCGCCCAGTCCACTACGACCGAGGCACACGGCTCCTCGCGCAGAAACTTGTAGAAATCAGCCGGCGCCGGGCCTTTCGTCAGCTCGCGCAATTGCTCGTAGGTCATCAAGCGCGCCGCGCCCGGCAGGCGTCTTTCGATATACAGCACGACCTGTTTCAACCTCACCCAGCGCAGGCAACTCATATAAGGCAGTGATCGAGGAATGCCCCGGATGAGAAACTCCGGCGAGATGCCGGACAACAACAGGTGGGTCGCCAATGTCTTGTTCTTGACCAGTGCGAGTTGGGGTTGCCGGTCGATGAACCGGCGCACTTCGTCATAACTGTCGCCCCAGAAATCACTGCCCTCCAGGCGCTGGGCGACGATTCGGTTTATGTCTTCACCGGCGCTCGGTTCCAGGCTGAGAATCAATGCAGCGAGCAACAGCCGTTCGCGGTTGGTGGCCAGAAGGCGTTTTTTGTGAGACGGCGCTCCGAGGTTCTTCACCAACTGGTTGCCCAGCGTCCGTGCGCGCGACGTAATCAGGATACGACTGATCAGGTAGTCGGCTTTTGCCTTGAGGGTATTGAGCGGCAGATCGGTGTCGACCCCTTCACTGAGGTAGTCGATCAGTGGCGGCGAGTCTTCGGGCAAAAAAGCCTGGGTGGTGTCGATGATGCTCTGACGTTGCTGCGCGGTGAACCGCTCGGTCTTCGTCCAGGGTTGACCCAGCAGATACCACTGATTCATGTGCCCGGGACGCATGTGCAGATTGATCTTGTCCCATTTCGCCAGGGACAGGGCTTGCTCGACAGTTTTTGGCAACGGTAGCTCGTAAAAACGCAACATTTGCCCGAGGGTGACTTTACCGCTCGAGCGCAGGGCGCCGCCGGCTTCGCCTGCCTGAGCTTTAAGCTGGTCGCGATGAAGTTTCAGATCGGAATGCTTTTCCACTTCAGTCGTCAGGTTGACCCAGCCTTTGGCGCTGGCCGTGCCGACATGACCGGACTCGGTCACCAGCAATGGACTGTAGGCGGGCAAAAGGTGCTGTTGCAAGATGGCTTGAAAATCCGCATTGGAGCTGAATATCTGCAAGCGCTCCTGGCCCAGCGCCATCTGCACCGAGAGCGTGGAATCCGGATGGGGCTCGCTGAATTCCTCGTAATCGATTCTGGCTTTGGGTGCCTTGTTCCAGCTCAAAACTTCCAGGCGTCGCCCAATATGCCGGACGTCCTCCAGATCGCCGAAGTCTTCGCGATAGCTGCGGATAGGGGTGCCGGTCTGCACGTAGTCACTGACGTAGGGCAGCTCAGGCCAACTGTGCTGTCGCAGGCGTTGCGCAAGCGCTTTGGCTTGTCCCGCATCTTCCGGCAGCGCAAATTCATAGCGACGCAGCAGCTCGCCCAATTTCAGGCGCGGGCCTCTGACAGGAGCGGAAACAGAGGCCGAAGCAAGCGTTACCGGCGTATCGAGAAAGCCTCGTTGCTCAAACGGATCGCTCGCCAGCAACACCGCATCGATCCGATCGGCGATCGCCCGAAAGTCCTCCAGTTGCGCGTTGCGTTCCTTCACCACAGCCGACGTGCTGTGGCCGTTTTCATCGATGGCAGCCAGCCCGCTTTTCTTCAGTTCGGTGAGGATGACGCGGGCCTGAATCTGGTTTTGCGGTTCCGGGTAACCGTAGAACGCCAGCACCACTTGCCGTGGAAAGCGATACAGCGGGTTGGCGGACTTGCCGCCGATATAAGGCAGGCCCAACCCGGCAGGGTCGATGCGTTGGGAAATCGATTGCAGCATCGGCGCCACCTGCCACCAGCCAGAGTCGTCCTCCAGGGTGAAGGTGCGTACGTCGGAGGTGCCATTCGCTGGTGTGCGCGCTTGCAGAACGTCGCCTTTGATTTGCAAGGTATCCAGGTCGATGTGAAAGCGACTGGCCCAGTCGAGAAACTCGGGGCGTTCGAGGGCGGTCCAGTAAAGCTCCATCCATTCGCGCAGCAGGCATGGACGAGGAACCTCCAGCGTGCGTGCCGGCGTGGCGGCGGTGACCACCGGTACGGCGGTCAATTCTGCGATGAGATTGTGGATCAGCGTCTGTTCATGTACCGGAGTGTCGTTCATCTGCGCCTCCCTGGCGGCTGATAAGCATCGAGCGCCGAGTATCGAAGGCAGGGCAGGGTCGGTGGCGGTACATATGTAGTGCGGCAACCGTTCTGCAGGCATAAAAAAACCCGCCGGTGGATCCGGCGGGTTTTTCTATTGGCTACAGGAAGATCACTCTTCGATGTTGCCCATCGCGGTGGTGTTGAAGCCGCCGTCGACGTACATGATTTCACCGCTGATGCCCGACGCCAGGTCGGAGCACAGGAAGGCGCCGGCGTTGCCGACCTCTTCGATGGTGACGTTGCGGCGCAGCGGAGTCTGCGCTTCGTTGGCGGCCAGCATCTTGCGGAAGTTCTTGATGCCGGAAGCGGCCAGGGTGCGGATCGGGCCAGCCGATACGCAGTTGACGCGGGTACCGTCCGGACCGAGGGAACCGGCCAGGTAACGGACGCCGGCTTCCAGCGAAGCCTTGGCCATGCCCATCACGTTGTAGTTTGGCATGGTGCGCTCGGCGCCCAGGTACGACAGGGTCAGCAGGCTGCCGTTGCGGCCTTTCATCATTTCGCGACCGGCCTTGGCCAGGGCCACGAAGCTGTAGGCGCTGATGTCGTGAGCGATGCGGAAACCTTCACGGGTAGTGGCTTCGGTGAAGTCGCCGTCCAGTTGGTCGCCCGGGGCGAAGCCGACGGAGTGCACGATGCAGTCCAGGCCGTCCCACTTCTTGCTCAGCTCTTCGAAGACCTTGGCGATTTCTTCATCGCTGGCCACGTCGCACGGGAAGCATAGCTCAGGGCTCGAACCCCAGCCTTGTGCGAACTCTTCGACGCGACCCTTGAGTTTGTCGTTCTGATAAGTGAAGGCAAGCTCAGCGCCCTCGCGATGCATGGCGGCAGCGATGCCGGATGCGATGGACAGCTTGCTGGCGACACCGACGATCAGTACGCGCTTACCGGCGAGAAAACCCATGTGTTGCTCCTCTTTCAGGTTATTGCGCAGTGGCTGGTGCCAGAAAAGCGGCTTCCAGCAACTGCTGTGTATACGGATGTTGGGGGGCGGCAAAGATACTTTGCGCGTCTCCCTGTTCGACCACTTGGCCATGCTTGACCACCATCAGTTGGTGGCTCAGCGCTTTGACGACAGCCAGGTCATGGCTGATGAACAAATACGTCAGGTTGTACTTGGCTTGCAGTGAACGCAACAGCTCCACCACTTGCCGCTGCACCGTGCGGTCGAGGGCCGAAGTCGGCTCGTCCAGCAGGATCAGCGCCGGTTTCAGCACCAAGGCCCGGGCAATGGCGATTCGCTGCCGTTGCCCACCGGAAAATTCGTGGGGGTAGCGGTGCCGGGTTTCCGGATCCAGACCTACCTCCTTCAATGCCGCAATGATCGCCGCTTCCTGTTCGGTCGCGGTGCCCATCTTGTGTATCCGCAGGCCTTCGCCAACGATGTCATTGACGCACATGCGCGGGCTCAGGCTGCCAAACGGGTCCTGAAACACCACCTGCATCTCCCGCCGCAGCGGGCGAACCTCACTCTGCGTCAGGCAGTCTAGCTGCTTGCCTTCAAAGCGGATCGCGCCTTTGCTGCCGATCAGCCGCAAAATCGCCAGACCAAGGGTGGATTTGCCGGAACCGCTTTCGCCGACGATCCCCAGGGTCTGCCCCTGCGGCAGGCTGAAATTGATGCCGTCCACTGCCTTGACGTAATCCACCGTGCGCTTGAGCAGGCCTTTCTTGATCGGGAACCAGACTTTCAGGTCCTCGACTTCGAGCAGCGGCGCGCCGATTTCATTGCTTGCCGGGCCGCCGCTGGGCTCCGCGCCGAGCAATTCCCGAGTGTACGGATGCTGCGGCGAACGGAACAGCTCTGCGCACGATGCCTGTTCGACGATGCAACCGCGCTGCATGACACATACGCGATGCGCAATTCTTCGCACCAGGTTCAAATCGTGACTGATCAGTAGCAGCGACATGCCCAATCGAGCCTGAAGATCCTTGAGCAAATCGAGGATTTTCAGCTGAACGGTCACGTCCAGCGCGGTGGTCGGTTCGTCGGCAATCAGCAATTCCGGCTCGTTGGCCAGGGCCATGGCGATCATCACCCGCTGGCGCTGGCCGCCGGACAGTTCATGGGGCAGGGCCTTGAGACGCTTGTGCGGCTCGGGGATGCCGACCATCTCCAGCAGCTCCAAAGTGCGCTTGGTCGCGACTTTGCCGCTCAGGCCCTTGTGGATGCCGAGCACTTCGTTGATCTGCTTTTCGATCGAGTGCAGCGGATTGAGCGAGGTCATCGGCTCCTGAAAGATCATCGCGATGCGGTTGCCACGGATATGACGGATGGTCTTCTCGCTCAAATCCAGCAGGTTCTGCCCGGCGTAATTGATGCTGCCGGCCGGATGCCGCGCCATGGGGTAGGGCAGCAGGCGCAGGATCGAATGCGCCGTGACCGATTTGCCCGAGCCCGATTCACCGACCAGCGCCAGGGTTTCGCCGCGCTTGATGTCGAAGCTCACGCCCTCGACCACGCGGTGGACGCGCTCGCCGAAACCGAATTCGACGGCGAGGTCACGCACTTCGATCAGATTGTCCTGATTCATTTCACTTCCTCGGGTCGAAGGCATCGCGAGCGGACTCGCCGATAAACACCAGCAGACTCAACATCAGCGCCAGCACGGCAAACGCGCTCATGCCCAGCCACGGCGCCTGCAAATTGGATTTGCCTTGCGCAACCAGTTCGCCCAGCGACGGACTGCCGGCCGGCAGGCCGAAGCCGAGGAAGTCCAGCGCGGTCAGGGTGCCGATGGCGCCGGTGAGGATGAACGGCATGAAAGTCATGGTCGAGACCATGGCGTTGGGCAGGATATGACGGAACATGATCGCGCCGTTCTGCATGCCCAGCGCGCGGGCGGCGCGCACATATTCCAGATTGCGCCCGCGCAGGAACTCGGCGCGCACCACATCGACCAGGCTCATCCACGAGAACAGCAGCATGATGCCCAGCAGCCACCAGAAATTCGGCTGGACGAAACTGGCGAGGATGATCAACAGATACAGCACCGGCAGCCCCGACCAGATCTCGAGAAAACGTTGCCCGGCGAGATCGACCCAGCCGCCGTAGAACCCCTGTAGCGCCCCGGCAATCACGCCGATGATCGAGCTCAGCACGGTCAGCGTCAGCGCAAACAGCACGGAAATGCGGAAGCCATAGATCACCCGCGCCAACACGTCGCGGCCCTGATCGTCGGTGCCCAGCAGGTTGTCCGCCGAGGGGGGCGCCGGGGCCGGGACTTTCAGGTCGTAGTTGATGCTCTGGTAGCTGTAGGGGATCGGCGCCCACAGAATCCACGCGTCCTTGGCCTTGAGCAGTTCGCGGATGTACGGACTCTTGTAGTTGGCTTCCAGCGGGAATTCGCCGCCGAACGCGGTTTCCGGGTAGCGCTTGATCGCCGGGAAATACCAGTTGTTGTCGTAATGCACGACCAGCGGTTTGTCGTTGGCAATCAGCTCGGCGCCCAGACTCAGGCCGAACAGGATCAGAAACAGCCACAGCGACCACCAGCCACGCTTGTTGGCCTTGAACAGTTCGAAGCGCCGGCGGTTGAGAGGGGACAGGTTCATCTCAATGCTCTCTGCTTGCAAAGTCGATACGCGGATCGACAAAGGTGTAGGTCAGGTCGCCGATCAGTTTCACCACCAGCCCGAGCAAGGTGAAGATGAACAGGGTGCCGAACACCACCGGGTAATCGCGGTTGATCGCCGCTTCGAAACTCATCAGGCCGAGGCCGTCGAGGGAGAAAATCACTTCCACCAGCAGGGAACCGGTGAAGAAAATGCCGATGAACGCCGAAGGAAAACCGGCAATCACCAGCAGCATGGCGTTGCGGAACACGTGGCCGTAAAGGACGCGATGGCGGGTCAGACCCTTGGCCTTGGCCGTGACCACGTACTGTTTGTTGATTTCGTCGAGAAAGCTGTTCTTGGTCAACAGGGTCATGGTCGCGAAGTTGCCGATCACCAGCGCCGTCACTGGCAATGCCAGGTGCCAGAAATAATCGAGGATCTTGCCGCCCAGGCTCAGCTCATCGAAGTTATTCGAAGTCAGCCCGCGCAGGGGGAACCAGTCCAGATAACTGCCGCCGGCAAACACCACGATCAGCAGGATCGCAAACAGGAACGCCGGGATCGCATAGCCGACGATGATCGCCGAACTGGTCCATACGTCGAAGTGACTGCCGTGCCGCGTGGCCTTGGCGATGCCCAGCGGGATCGACACCAGATACATGATCAGCGTGCTCCACAGCCCCAGCGAGATCGACACCGGCATCTTTTCCTTGATCAGGTCGATGACCTTGGCGTCGCGGAAGAAACTGTCGCCGAAATCCAGCTGCGCGTAGTTCTTGACCATGATCCACAGACGTTCCGGGGCCGATTTGTCGAACCCGTACATGTGCTCGATTTCCTTGATCAGCGCCGGGTCCAGACCCTGCGCACCACGGTAGGACGAACCGGCCACCGCGACCTCGGCACCGCCGCCGGCAATCCGGCTGGTGGCGCCTTCGAAACCTTCGAGCTTGGCGATCATCTGCTCGACCGGCCCGCCGGGCGCGGCCTGAATGATCACGAAGTTGATCAGCAGAATGCCGAACAGGGTCGGGATGATCAGCAGCAGTCGCCGAAAGATATACGCCAGCATCTGATTACTCCGTGCCCGCAGGGTCGGCTTGCAGTTGGGTTTCGACTTCTACGGCAGGCTTGGCGTCAGGCTTGACCCACCAAGTGTTGATGCCGATGTCGTACTTGGGCGAGGTTTTCGGGTGGCCGATGTGGTTCCAGTAAGCCACGCGCCAGCTCTTGATGTGCCAGTTGGGCACCACGTAGTAGCCCCATTGCAGTACGCGATCCAGCGCACGTGCGTGGGCCACCAGACTTTTGCGCGAGTCGGCGTTGATCAGGCTTTCCACCAGTTGGTCAACGGTCGGATCCTTCAGACCCATGCTGTTGCGGCTGCTCGGCTTGTCGGCGGCGGCGCTCATCCAGTATTCGCGCTGCTCGTTGCCCGGCGAGTTGGATTGCGGAAAGCTGCCGACCATCATGTCGAAATCCCGCGAGCGCACGCGGTTGATGTACTGCGAGACGTCGACGCGGCGGATCACCAGATCGATGCCGAGGTCGCTGAGGTTGCGCTTGAACGGCAGCAGCACCCGTTCGAATTCGGTCTGGGCAAGAAGAAATTCGATCAGCACTGGTTTGCCGGTGGCGTCGACCATTTTGTCGTCGACAATCTTCCAGCCAGCCTCTTGCAGCAGTTGATAGGCCTCGCGCTGCTGGGTGCGGATCATGCCGCTGGCGTCGGTCTTGGGGTTTTCGAAGGCTTCGCTGAACACCTGGGCCGGCAGTTGGCTGCGGAACGGTTCGAGGATCTTCCGTTGCTCGGCGTCGGGCAGGCCGGTGGCGGCCATTTCCGAGTTCTCGAAGTAACTGCGGGTGCGCACGTAGGCGCCGTTGAACAATTGCTTGTTGGTCCATTCGAAGTCGAACAGCAGCCCCAGCGCCTGACGCACGCGCACATCCTGGAACACCGGGCGGCGCAGGTTGAAGACGAAGCCCTGCATGCCGGTCGGGTTGCTGTTGGGGATCAGTTCCTTGATCAAACGGCCCTCGGTGACCGCCGGAACGTTATAGGCGCTGGCCCAGTTCTTCGCGGTCATTTCCAGCCAATAATCGAACTGCCCGGCCTTCAGCGCTTCGAGGGCGACGGTGTTGTCGCGGTAGTAGTCGGTGGTCATCGTGTCGAAGTTGTAGAAGCCACGGTTGACCGGCAAGTCCTTGCCCCAGTAATCCTTGACCCGCTCGTAACGTACCGAACGGCCGGCCTTCACTTGGGTGACCTTGTACGGGCCGCTGCCCAATGGGATTTCCAGATTGCCCTTGTTGAAGTCGCGGCTGGCCCACCAGTGTTTCGGCAGGACCGGCAACTGGCCGAGGATCAGCGGCAGCTCGCGGTTGTTGCTGTGCTTGAACTTGAACAAGACCTTCAGCGGGTCTTCGGCGATGGCTTCGGCAACGTCGTTGTAGTAGCCGCGAAACATCGGCGAGCCTTCCTTGGTCAGCGTCTCGAAGCTGAACACTACATCTTCGGCGCGCACCGGGTGGCCGTCGTGAAAGCGTGCTTCCGGGCGCAGGTAGAAACGCACCCAACTGTTGTCATCGGCTTTTTCTATCTTGCTGGCAATCAGGCCGTACTCGGTGAACGGCTCGTCGAGGCTGTGTTTGGTCAGGGTGTCGTAGATCTGGCCGATGTCATCGGCGGGCACGCCTTTGTTGATGAACGGGTTGAGGCTGTCGAAGCCGCCGAACCCGGCCTGACGAAACACGCCGCCCTTGGGCGCATCGGGATTCACATAGTCAAAATGCTTGAAATCGGCCGGGTATTTCGGCGGCTCGTTGTACAGGGTCACGGCGTGTTGCGGGGCGGCCCAGGCCAGCCCGGCGAACAGCAAGCCGCCGGCCTGCACGAGCAGGGTGCGAACAGCGTTCATCGATCTTTCTCCGGAGACTTCAGCCACCATGCGCTCAGGCCCAGGGTGTAAGGCGGCGTGGTGACAAAGGCCAACCGGTTGCGGTAGGCCAGACGGTGATAATTGAGGTACCAGTTGGGAATGCTGTAGTGCTGCCAGAGCAGCACGCGGTCGAGCGCTTTGCCGGCGGCAACCTGCTCGTCGCGGGTGCGGGCGGCGAGCAATTGTTCGAGCAGGTGATCGACCACCGGATTGGCGATGCCCGCGTAATTCTTGCTGCCCTTGACGTTCACCTGGCTGGAGTGGAAGTACTGCCACTGCTCAAGACCGGGGCTCAGGGTCTGGCCGAGGGTCATCGAGATCATGTCGAAATCGAATTGGTCGAGGCGCTGTTTGTACTGGGCGCGATCGACGGTACGCAGGCGCGCGTCGATGCCGATGCTGTTGAGGTTTTCGATGTACGGCTGATAGAGCCGCTCCAGGCTCGGATTGACCAGCAGCAGTTCGAAACGCAGCGGCTGGCCGTCTTTGTCTTGCAGGCGCTGGCCGTGGAGCTTCCAACCGGCCTCAGCGAGCAGGGCGAGGGCTTTACGCATGGTCTCGCGCGGGATGCCACGGCCGTCGGTTTTCGGCAGGCTGAACGGCTCGGTGAACAGCCGGGCTGGCAACTGCTCCTTGTAAGGCTTGAGCATCAGCCATTCATGCCCGACCGGCAAACCCGAGGCGCTGAATTCACTGTTGGGATAGTAGCTGGTGGTGCGTTTATAGGCATCGCTGAACAGCGCGCGGTTGGTCCATTCGAAGTCGAACATCAGACCCAACGCTTCGCGCGTCCTGACATCGGCGAAGGTTGCGCGGCGGCTGTTCATGAACAGGCCCTGAGTCTGGGTCGGGATCTGATGCGGGATCTGCACCTTGATCACTTCGCCACGACGTACAGCAGGGAAGTTGTAACCGTTGACCCAGTTCTTCGCCTGATGCTCGATGTAGATGTCGAACTCACCGGCCTTGAACGCTTCGAAGGCGACATCGCTGTCGCGGTAGAACTCGACTTCCATGCGATCGAAGTTGTACTTGCCGCGATTGACCGGTAAGTCCTTGCCCCAGTAATCCTTGACCCGCTCGAAAATCAGCTGCCGACCCGGCGTGACCGACGTGATGCGGTACGGCCCGCTACCCAGCGGCGGTTCGAAGGTGGTGGCTTTGAAGTCGCGGTCTTTCCAGTAATGCTGCGGCAGTACCGGCAATTCGCCCAGGCGCAGGATCAACAGCGGATTGCCCGAGCGCTTGAACACGAAACGAATGCGCTGCTTGTTGAGAATGTCGACTCGCAGCACTTCCTGCAGGGCCGTGCGATACAGCGGATGACCGTCCTTGAGCAGCGTTCGATAGGAGAACGCCACGTCGTAGGCGGTGACAGGCGCGCCGTCGTGAAAGCGCGCTTCGGGGCGCAAATTGAAGACGACCCAGCTGCGATCTTCGCTGTACTCCGCCGATTGTGCGATCAACCCGTAACTCGACGCGGGTTCGTCGCCGGACGGCGAATACTGCCCGGTGCCAACCATCAGCGGCTCGTTGAGCTCGTTGATGCCGTACTGGAGAAAATTGGCGGTGGTGACCGGGCTGGTGCCCTTGAAAGTGTACGGATTGACCGTATCGAAGGTGCCGAACGCCATCACCCGCAACGTACCGCCCTTGGGCGCTTGCGGGTTGACCCAGTCGAAGTGGGTAAATCTGGCCGGGTACTTGAGCGTGCCGAACTGCGCATAACCGTGACTTTCGGTAATCGTCGCGCTTGCGGGTGAGCTCAAGGCCAGGCTGATCAGGAGCAGGGAGAGGGCACGCTTCAAGTCAGATCCGATCCAGCGGCTTGGGCTTTGTGGGCCGTACAGTAACAGCTTGTCTGGACAGGAAAAAGATGCGGGTTAATGCCGGGTTAATCGTTTGCGCGAAGAGCCCCTCACCCTAACCCTCTCCCGGAGGGAGAGGGGACTGATCGTGGTGTCTGGGCGAATTGCACCGAGGTGCGATACCGAGTCGAACTCAGTTTCTGAAAAGCCCCCGATCGGCTCCCTTTCCCCCTCTCCCCCTTGGGGG
>NZ_RCNX01000006.1:8457-37517 GCF_004307595.1 Pseudomonas sp. Sample_23 | reverse complement strand
TATCAATCGAAAGGGGCAGTTATCGCTTGAGGATAATCATAGAATCTCCCACAGTAACTCGGCGATTCAAACATCGCAGTTGTTCAGCTAAGGTTCAGCTAAATGTCAATGAATGCCATTTGGGAATGAGTGTCATTATGTTACAACTTAGCCTCCTATCTAAATCGCTGTGGCTCGCCAATGCTCGTTCCCTTTTTGATCATGTTGCGCGAAGGCATCGAGGCCGCGCTTATCGTCGGCATCATTGCCAGTTATTTGCAGCAGACCGGCCGTGGTCAATGGATGCCAGCGGTATGGATCGGCGTCTTCCTCGCCGCTGCCCTTGCCCTGCTGGTCGGCGGTGGCCTGGAGCTGGTCAGTGCTGAATTCCCGCAAAAGCAGCAGGAGTTGTTCGAAGGCGTGGTCGGTCTGGTCGCCGTGGGCATTCTCAGTTCGATGGTGTTCTGGATGCGCAAGGTCGCGCGGTCGATCAAGCACTCGCTTCAAGCCTCGCTGGATCAGGCGCTGACGCAATCCAGGCATCAGGTGATTGCATTGATCGCCATGGTCTTCTTCGCCGTCGCTCGCGAAGGCCTGGAAACGGTGTTCTTCCTGCTCGCCGTGTTCCAGCAAAGCGAAGGCCCGGGCGCACCGATTGGCGCCCTGCTCGGCCTGATTCTGGCGGTGATCGTCGGTTTCCTGATCTACAGCGGCAGCATGCGCCTCAACCTCTCGGCGTTCTTCAAGTGGACCGGATTGTTCATCCTCGTGGTCGCCGCCGGGATTCTCGCCAACTCGGTGCAGGCGCTGCATGAAGCCGGGCTGTGGAATCACCTGCAAACGGTGCTGTTCGACTTCAGCGCGACGCTGCCGATGGACGGCCCGCTGGGCTCGGTGCTGGCCGGCATGTTCGGTTATCAGGATGCACCGACCGTCAGCACCTTGGGCGCGTACCTGATTTATCTGCTGCTGGCACTGGTGATGTTCTTCATGCCCGCGCCTCGCCAGGCGACGCCAACCACTTCCGTTTCCAGCCAATAAGGCCCTTCATGTCTACTACCCAAACCCCTCCGGCCCTGCGTTGGGCGCTGGCCGGCTCGGTGCTGCTGATGGTCGCCGCCGGCGGGCTGTTCTGGTACGCCTCGAACATGGCCGCCGCCAAGCGTCAGCACAACCATGACGAAATCGTCGTCAACATCCACCCGCACAGTTGCGAGCCGAACGCACTGACGGTGCCGGCCGGCCGCGCCAGTTTCCGCATCGTCAACCGCTCCGAGCGTGCGGTCGAGTGGGAAATTCTCGACGGCGTGCTGGTGGTCGAAGAGCGGGAAAACATCGCGCCGGGCCTGAGCCAAGTGATCAACGCCAACCTGCAACCGGGCGACTATGCAATCACTTGCGGCTTGCTCAGCAACCCGCGCGGCACCTTGCACGTCACACCGACGGCCGCTTCCGATGCCGCCGCCAAGGCCAAGCCGTCGATGGTGGCGTTCGTCGGGCCGCTGTCGGAATTTCGCGTGTATCTGGCCGTTCAGGGCAGCGCGTTGATCAAAGCGGCGACGGCGCTGAATCAGGCGATCGCCAGTGGCGATCTGGCGCAGGCGCAAGCGTTGTACCTGCCGGCGCGTGCCGCTTATCAGCGCCTGGCGCCGGCGGCGCAGCGCCTGGCCGAGCTCGACAATCGAATCAATGCCCGCGCCGATTATTTCGAAAAGCGCGAGCAGGATCCGGCCTTTGTCGGTTTCCATCGCCTCGAATACGCGCTGTTCCAGCAACGCAAACTCGACGATGTCGCGCCGATTGCCCAGCGCTTGCTCGCTGACGTCACCGTCCTCAAGCAACAGTTGCTCGCGCAGTCGCTGCCGCCGGAGCAATTGGTCAGCATCCTCGTGCGTAACCTCAACAGCCTCGCCGATGTGCGCGCCGGCAGCGGCGAAGAGGAACGCTACAGCCACAGCGATCTCAACGGTTTCGCCGCCAACACGCAGACTGCGCGCAAGGTCGTCGACCTGCTGCGGCCGATGCTGAGCAAATCCGCCGCTGACGTGTTGGCGAATGTCGACCAGGCCATGAGTGACTTCGACAACCAGCTCAACGCGTTCAAATCCGCCGATGGCTACGTCAGTTACGACGCCGTGACCGCCGCGCAACGCCAGCAGATCGCCGCCAAAGCCAAGGCTCTGGCCGCGGCAATGGATGGCATCGACCCCGCCCTCGGCCTTTCCGGCCTGTAAGCAGAAGACCACGACAGATGAACGATTCAGAACCTCTCAACCTGCAACGACGTCGCGTGCTGATGGGCATGGGCGCCGCCGGTGTCGCCCTTGCCGGATCGGCGCTGAGCTGCCCGGCCATGGCCGCGCAGCCTGCGCAAGTCACCGAAGCGCCGAGCAGCGACAAGACCGAAGACCGTCACGACTTTCACGGCGTACACCAGGCCGGCATCGTCACCCCGCGCCCGGCCTCCGGAATGCTGGTGGCGTTCGATGTGCTGGCCAGCGATCGCGAAGACCTCGAGCGGCTGTTCCGCACCTTGAACGAACGCATCGCGTTTTTGATGAAGGGCGGCCCGGTCGCGCAGGTCGATCCGAAACTGCCGCCGCTGGACTCCGGCATCCTCGGCCCGGTGGTCACCCCGGACAACCTGACCATCACCGTTTCCGTCGGCGATTCGCTGTTCGACGAGCGCTTCGGTCTGGCGGCGGCAAAGCCCAAGCGTCTGCAACGCATGGTCGGCTTTCCCAACGATGCGCTGGACGCCGATTGCTGCCATGGCGACATCAGTCTGCAGTTCTGCGCCAACACCGCCGACACCAACATTCACGCCCTACGCGACATCGTCAAAAACCTGCCTGACCTGCTGCTGGTGCGCTGGAAACAGGAAGGCAGCGTCCCGCCGCAAGCGCCGGCCAAACCCGGCGTACCGGCGCAGTCGGCGCGCAACTTTCTCGGTTTTCGCGATGGCTCGGCCAACCCCGATTCCAACGACGCCAAGGCGATGGAGCGGATTGTCTGGGTACAACCGGACAGTGACGAACCGGCCTGGGCTGCCCACGGCAGTTACCAAGCGGTGCGCATCATCCGCAACTTCGTCGAGCGCTGGGATCGCACGCCGTTGCAGGAACAGGAAAGCATTCTCGGCCGGGTCAAGAGCAGCGGCGCGCCCATCGGCGGCCACAAGGAAAGCGAAGTGCCGGATTACAGCAAAGACCCGGCCGGCAAGCTGACCAGGCTCGACGCGCACATTCGTCTGGCCAACCCGCGCACCGCCGCGACCCAGGCCAATCTGATCCTGCGCCGGCCGTTCAACTACTCCAACGGCGTCAACAAGAACGGCCAGCTCGACATGGGCCTGCTGTTCATCTGCTATCAGGCCGATCTGGAAAAAGGCTTTATCACCGTGCAAACCCGACTCAATGGCGAGCCGCTTGAGGAATATCTCAAACCGGTCGGCGGCGGTTACTTCTTCACCCTGCCCGGCGTGACCGGCGATGACGATTTCATCGGTCGCTCGTTACTCGCTGCGACCTCTCAAAACAAAACCGCATGACACCCAACCGACACTGGAGCCGCCCCATGAAAAAGACGCCACTCGCGTTATTGCTGACCCTTGGTTTGCTCAACACCCCGCTGGCGGCGTTTGCCGCGACTGCACCGCTGGATCTGGTGGGACCGGTGTCGGACTACAAGATTTACGTCACCGAAAAGCTCGATGAACTGGCCAGCCACACCCAGCAGTTCACTGACGCGGTGAAGAAAGGCGACTTGGCGACCGCGCAGAAGCTCTACGCGCCGACGCGGGTGTATTACGAGTCGATCGAGCCGATTGCCGAGCTGTTCAGCGATCTCGATGCGTCCATCGACTCGCGTGTCGACGATCACGAAAAAGGCGTAAAGGCCGAGGACTTCACGGGCTTTCACCGGATCGAATATTCGTTGTTCGCGGAGAAATCCACCCAAGGCCTGGACGCATTGGCGGACGGTTTGAACAAAGACGTGCAGGATCTGCAAACCCGTGTGGCCGGTCTGACCTTCCCGCCGGAGAAAGTCGTTGGCGGCGCTGCTGCGCTGTTGGAAGAAGTGGCGGCGACGAAGATTTCCGGCGAGGAAGACCGCTACAGCCACACCGATCTGTATGACTTCCAGGGCAATATCGACGGCGCCAAGAAGATCGTCGATCTGTTCCGCCCGCAGATCGAACAGCAGGACAAGACGTTCGTAGCGAAAGTCGACAAGAACTTCGCCACGGTCGACAGGATTCTGGCCAAGTACAAGACGGCGGATGGCGGGTTTGAGACCTACGACAAGGTCAAGGACAACGACCGCAAGGCGCTGGTCGGGCCGGTGAATACGCTGGCGGAGGATCTTTCGATGATGCGCGGGAAGTTGGGTCTGAATTAAATCTTCAGCGCCTCATCGCGGGCAAGCCCGCTCCCACAGGTATCTAGGTGTGCACAGGCTTTGTGAACGACATCGAACACTGTGGGAGCGGGCTTGCCCGCGATAGCGATTTCAGCAGCGCTAGAGAATCCGGTAGAGCAACCGCTCAATCCTCACCCGACTCACCCGCTTGAGAAACTTCGCCACCCCTGCCGGGTAATCTGGCAGTGTCTCCAGGGTCTGGAAACTGTCGATCCGCGTGGTATGGCGGAAGATGTTTTCCAGCTCTTTCGCCCGTGGCTCCAGCCATTCGCCTTTCGGATCGTCGATCAGCAGCGCGTTTTCCAGATCCAGGCGGAACGCCCGTGGGTTGAGGTTGTTGCCAGTCAGCAAGGTGTAGCGCTGATCGATCCACATGCCTTTGAGGTGATAGGTGTTGTCACCGTCGCGCCACAAGTGCAGGTTCAATTGGCCGCTGTCGATGCTGTGCTGATGGCGTTTGGCGAAGCGGCGCAGGCTGATCTCGTACAGATACGGCAGCGCGGCGATCACCTTGAACGGCTCGCTCGGCGGAATGTAGAAATCGTTGGCGGTCTTGTCGCCAACCACGATGTCGATCTTCACACCCCGGGCCAGCGCTCGGTTGATCTCACGGATCACGCCCAGTGGCAGGTTGAAGTACGGCGTGCAGATGGTCAGCTGCTTCTGTGCGCTGGCGATCAGTTCGAGAATCGCCCGGTTCAGCGGGTTGTTCTTGCCGACGCCGAGCAGTGGCGTGACCGATAGACCTTCTCGGCTGGTGCTGCCGGCGCCGGTGTCATAAGTCGCGTATTTCAGACGGCTGCGCAGATCGCCGATGTCGTTGCGCAGGCTGCGGGTAGTCGGCAGGTTGGGCAGGTCGAGGCGGTGCACGGCTTTCGATTCGATCAGGCCATGCTTGACCAGGTGATGCATCGAATCCGCCAGCTCGCGACTGTGCAGCACGTGGTAACGGTCGAAACGGTACTTGTCGAGTTTGTGCAGATAGACGTTGTTGAGGCTGGCGCCGCTGTAGACTACCTTGTCGTCAATCACGAAGCCTTTGAGGTGCAGCACGCCGAACAGCTCGCGGGTCTGCACCGGCACGCCGTAGATCGGCACTTCGCTCTGGTGCGTGCGGGTCATGTCCTGATACCAGGCGGCGTTGCCCGGCTGCTTGCCGGCGCCAATCAAACCGCGCTGGGCGCGCAACCAGTCGACCACCACGGCGATTTCCAGCTCGGGACGCTTGAGTTTGGCCGCGTGCAGGGCATCGAGGATTTCCTGACCGGCTTCGTCCTGCTGCAAATACAGCGCGACGATGTAGATGCGCTGGGTCGCTGCGGCGATTTGCTCGAGCAGGCAGCGTCGGAATTCGGCAGCACTGGACAGAATGCTCACCGCCTCGGCGGTCAGCGCGAAGCTGCGCAGTTTGGGCAGCAGAGAACGTTTGAAAAGCAACGGCATAAGGCTCGCAAGGTTCGATTCCGAAGAGTTTGAGAGCTTACACCATCGTCTGCGCCGGGTCTTGTCAGTGTCCGTAATGGCCCCTTCGCGAGCAGGCTCGCTCCCACCGTTGAAATGCATTTCCCTGTGGGAGCGAGCCTGCTCGCGAAAGCGTTTTCACACACGCCGAAGAAATTCGCTTGACCAAGGAGAACACTCGTTCTACTGTTAGCCACATGAACGAATCAATCAGCAATGACACACGCGACATCATTCTGGATGTCACCGAAAAGTTGATCTACAAAAGTGGCATCGCTGCCACCAGCATGGATCTTCTGGTGAAGACTGCCGGCGTCTCCAGAAAAAGCATTTATCGTTACTTTGCCGACAAAGACGCACTGGTTGTCGCGGCCCTTCAGCGGCGCGATGTTCGCTGGATGCACTGGTTCACGCATGCTGTCGATCAGGCCGAAACCCCGACCGATCGCCTGCTCAACCTGTTTACCGTGCTCAAGGGCTGGTTCGACTCGGAAGGCTTTCGCGGCTGTGCCTTTATCAACACCAGCGGCGAAACGGGTGATCCGCAGGATCCAGTGCGGCTGGTGGCCAAAGAACATAAACAGAAGCTGCTCGACTACGTGAGCAAGCTGTGTACCGAATATGGTGCCGAGGATCCGCAACTATTGGCCAGACAGTTGCTGATCCTGATTGAAGGCGCCATTACCGTAGCGCTTGTGATGGGTGATCACAGTGCCGCCGATAATGCGCAATGCATGGCGCGAAAGTTATTGGGCCTGTAACTCTTAATAAGCCGGACTTGTTGTTCATACATCAAATGAATCAGGAGATTGAATATGTCGACTGCAGCCCAGGTACGTCCGCCATTGCCGCCATTCAACCATGCGTCAGCGATCGAGAAGGTGCGTCTGGCCGAGGATGGCTGGAACAGCCGCGATCCAGAGAAGGTGTCGCTCGCTTACACCCTCGATACCAAGTGGCGCAATCGCGCCGAGTTTGCCAACAGCCGCGAAGAGGCCAAGGCATTTCTGACGCGCAAGTGGGCAAAGGAACTCGATTATCGCTTGATCAAAGAACTCTGGGCCTACTCCGATACGCGTATCGCCGTGCGTTATGCCTATGAATGGCACGACGATTCGGGCAACTGGTTCCGCTCGTACGGTAACGAGAACTGGGAGTTCGATGAACACGGCCTGATGTTCCAACGCTATGCCTGCATCAATGACATGCCGATCAAGGAAAGCGAGCGCAAATTCCACTGGCCGCTGGGCCGCCGGCCGGATGATCATCCGGGGCTGAGTGAACTCGGTCTCTAAAGCCAACCCACCCCTGTGTAGGAGCTGCCGAAGGCTGCGATCTTTTGATCTTGATTTGATCGTTCCCATGCGCAGCAGCCGGAACGCTCTGCGTCCCGGAAGATCGCAGCCTTCGGCAGCTCCTACACAGGAATGTATTCCACACTGTAATTGACGACGGCATGCTCTGGCTCGCCGCAACAGTTCGATACAGGTAACATAACCGCCCTCCCCGCAGCCCACGTTCTGCGCCTTGCCGAATAAGCCGACTCCATGCCTTTCGAACTCAGCGTTGACCTCACCACCCTGGCCATTCTGGCTGCTGTTGCTTTCCTTGCCGGTTTCATCGATGCCATCGCTGGCGGTGGCGGTCTGTTGACCACGCCAGCGCTGCTGACGGCGGGCCTGCCGCCGCATCTGGTGCTGGGCACCAACAAGCTGAGCTCGACCTTCGGTTCGGCGACCGCCAGCCTCACCTTCTACAAGCGCAAACTGTTCCACCCACGTCAGTGGACCCACGCCATTGTCGGCACCTTGGTCGGCGCGCTGACTGGCGCGGTGGTTGCGCATTACCTGCCGGCCGAATGGCTGAACAAGATGCTGCCGGTGATCGTTTTCGCCTGTGGCCTGTATTTGCTGTTTGGCGGCACGCCGAAAGCGCCGCTGGACAGCGACGCGCCGATCAAAAAGAAATGGCAATCGACCCAAGGCTTCAGCCTCGGCTTCTACGATGGCGTGGCCGGCCCCGGCACGGGCGCGTTCTGGACAGTCAGCAGTCTGCTGCTGTACCCGATCGATCTGGTCAAGGCCAGCGGCGTGGCGCGCAGCATGAACTTTGTCAGCAACATCGCGGCGCTGTCGGTGTTCATCTTCTCCGGACAAGTCGACTGGATCATTGGCTTGTGCATGGGCCTGTCGGTGATGGTCGGGGCTTTCTTTGGCGCGCGCACCGCGATCAGCGGCGGCGCCAAATTCATTCGTCCGGTGTTCATCACCGTCGTGCTCGGGCTGACTGTGCGCTTAGCCTGGCAACACTGGTTCAGCGTGGCCTAAGCGCCGCGCCACATATACGTCGATCAGGTAACGGGCAATCGAACGCGACGCTGGCAACGGCGGCAACTCGTGCACGTTGAACCACTGAGCGTCCTCGATCTCGTCTTCCTGACAGACAATCTCGCCACCGGTATATTCGGCATGGAAGCCGAGCATCATCGAGTGCGGGAACGGCCAGCACTGGCTGCCGATGTACTGGATGTTCTTCACTTCAATCTGCACTTCCTCGCGAACTTCGCGAATCAGGCAATCCTCGGCTGATTCCCCCGGCTCGGCGAAACCGGCCAGCGTGCTGTAAACCCCGGTGACGAAACGCGGCGAGCGTGCCAGAAGGATTTCGTCGCCACGGGTAATCAGCACGATCATGCTCGGTGAAATGCGCGGATAACTGCGCAGCTCGCACGGCTGGCAATACATCGCTCGTTCGCGCGGTACTTGTGTCATCGGCTGGCCACAGTTGCCGCAGAAGCGATGCTCTCGTGCCCAAGTGCCGATCTGTGCGGCATAACCGAGCACTTTGTACAGCGTGTGATCGCCTTCGAGCATGAACGCCCGCAAGCCTTTCCAGCCGCAACCGGGCACTTCGCTGACACTGCGCAACTCGAGCAGATAGACCGGTTCGCCATCCAGATGACCAATCCCATGCTCGGCGAGGACTGAAAGGTCCTGGCGCTTGAGCCATTCGCGCGGGAACAGTGCGCCATTGTCATCGAACAGAAAGCCTTCCGGGCTGCGCGCTACGGCCCAGCCGCCGGGTTGATCGGTGTCGAGTACTGCAGTGGTCCAGCGAGAGGTCATGGTTAACTCAATCCAGAAATTCGGGTTTCTGTTTGCTCATGTGGGCGGCCATGGCCACGCGCAGATCGGTGGATTGCAGCATGGCGGCGTTCCAGGTGGCAACGTATTCGAGACCATCGTCGATGCGATGGTCGCGCATGTAGCTGATCATTTCCTTGGTGCCGGTCACGGCAATCGGCGACTTCGCCGCGATGTCGCGGGCAATGCCGAACACGCCTTCGAGCAGCGTGTCCTTGTCGCTGTAGACGCGATTGACCAGGCCCATGCTGCGCGCTTCCTCGGCGCCAAAGGTGCGACCGGTGTAAGCCAGTTCACGCAGCATGCCGTCTCCGATGATTCGCGGCAACCGTTGCAGCGTACCGACGTCAGCGGCCATGCCGATGTCAATTTCCTTGATGGAAAATTGCGCGTCCTCGGCGGCATAACGCATATCACAAGCCGAGATCAGATCGATCGCCCCGCCCAGGCAATAGCCCTGAATCGCAGCAAGCACCGGTTTGCGGCAGTTGTCGACGGCGTTGAACGAGGCTTGCAGATTGAGGATCTTGCGCCGCAGCAGGCGCGCATTGCGGCCCACGTCCTTGCCCAGCTCATTGGCGACGCCGGCAAGCATCATCAGGTCAATGCCGGAGGAAAAATGCTTGCCGTTACCGCTGAGGACTGCCACGCGGACTTCGTCGGTATCGTCGATCCATTGGAATATCTCGACAATCTCGCTCCAGAACGCCGCGTTCATTGCGTTGATCTTTTCCGGGCGATTGATCTGCACATGCGCGATGTTGTCGGCCAGTTCGACACTGAAGGCGGAGTATTGAGTCATGGCAGTGATCCTTTACCGGGCTGGGAAATAAGGCCCGAACTATAACAAGGCAACGGGGCGGCGGTTCGGCCAAATGCGGGACTGACTGGCGCGGCTCATTGGGGAGCAGCCGAAGGCTGCGATCTTTTTGGACGCAGAGCGTCCCGGGCTGCATTCCCACGCAGAGCGTGGGAACGATCGATTGGCTTATTTCAGCCCCAGCCTGTACAGCGAGCCATTCTCTTCATCCGTCAGCACATACAGATAGCCATCCGGCCCTTGGCGCACATCGCGGATCCGCTTGTTCAACTCACCCAGCAGACGCTCTTCATGCACGACCTTGTCGCCATCGAACTGCAGTCGAATCAGCTCCTGGGACACCAGTGCGCCGATAAACGCGTTGTGCTGCCACGGGGTGAAGCGATCGGCGTCGTAGAACGCCATGCCGGTAACCCCGGGGGATTTTTCCCAGACATGATGCGGCGCCACGGTGCCTTCAGCAGTTTTGCCCTTGGCCTCTGGAATCGGCTGCATCGAGTAATTGATGCCATGGGTCGCCAACGGCCAGCCGTAGTTTTTGCCGCGCTCGATGATGTTCACTTCATCGCCCCCACGTGGCCCGTGTTCGTTCTCCCACAGCGTGCCGGTCCACGGATTGAGCGCCGCGCCCTGCGGGTTGCGCAGGCCATAGGACCAGATTTCAGGCCTGACACCGGATTGGCCGACGAAAGGGTTATCGTCCGGCACCTTGCCATCCGGGAAGATGCGTACGACTTTGCCTTGCAACTTGTCGAGATCCTGCGCAGTCGGCCGATCGTTGTTTTCACCGAGGGTGATGAACAGATACCCGTCGCGGTCGAACACCAGCCGCGAACCGAAGTGGTTGCTCACTGAGAGTTTCGGTTCCTGACGGAAGATCACGTTGAAGTCCTTCAACGTCTTCAGGTCATCGGAAAGCCGTCCGCGCCCTACCGCCGTACCAGCCTTGCCGCCCTCACCGCCGCCTTCTGCGTACGACAGGTAGACCATGCGGTCCTGCTTGAAGTCCGGCGACAGCGCCACATCAAGCAAACCGCCCTGCCCTTTGGCCCAGACTTGCGGCACGCCACTGATCGGCTCCGACAGTTTGCCGTCCTTGCTGACGACGCGCAGATGACCCGGGCGTTCAGTCACCAGCATGCCCTTCTGATCAGGCAGAAATGCCAGCGCCCACGGATGTTCCAGGCCTTGGGCAATGGTGGTGACTTCAAGAATGCCCTGTTCGCTTTTCAGCTCCTTGGGCGCGGCGGCGAATGCCGGGGCACTGATCAGCGCGGCGGCGCAGCAGGTGGCTAGTAGGGTTTTACGCAACATGCACGATTCCTTTTGTTCGTGTGAAAGGCTGACAGAACATCAGTCCTGCCGTTCAACGGTTGCTGCCGGTGCCCCGTGGGGGCGGGTTGGGAATGAAGGTTGGCGGATTGCTCGGCACCGAGCGAATTGGCTGGCCATTGCCGATGCCGCGATTTTCAACGGTCGGCTGACGTGGCACGGGAACGGTGTTCGGCCCGCGAAGGGGCGGAGCGCTGGGCTGGGTGCCCTGCATGCTGTTGGGATTGGCCCGGCGGATCGGGCTGTTGTAGGGATTGTTGCTGTTGCCGGTAGGGCTTTGCGCCAGCACGACATCGGCATGAACCAGACCGCCACTGAGGGCAAGGACGGCGATGCCAAGCAGAAACCGGTTCATGGGAAATACCTCTCGATGTGCGTGGACTAGAGCCTTGGAGCCCACGCTACGCCGTGGGTTCGGATTTGTTAACCCTCGCGCCTTAAACAACATGTAACACGGCTTGACCGTACCGCTGGACGCCGCGCAATCACTGGAAACTTTCTCACCGCGCCACGGGTCACCTGATCATCACTCGGAGGACAGGTCATGGCTCGGGCAATCTGGAAAGGCGCAATCAGTTTTGGACTGGTACACATCCCCGTGGCGCTGGTTTCAGCGACGTCGTCCCAAGGCGTGGACTTCGATTGGCTCGACAGCCGCAGCATGGACCCGGTGGGCTACAAACGCATCAACAAGGTCACCGGCAAGGAAGTCACCAAAGAGAACATCGTCAAAGGCGTGGCCTACGAAAAGGGCCGATATGTGGTGCTCAGCGAGGAAGAAATCCGCTCGGCGCACCCCGTTTCCACGCAGACCATCGACATTTTCTCGTTCGTCGATGCCGAGCAGATTCCGCTGCAGAACATCGATACGCCCTACTACCTGGCGCCAGACAAGCGCGGCGGCAAGGTCTACGCGTTGCTGCGCGAAACCCTGAGCAAAACCAACAAGGTCGCCCTCGCCCGCGTTGTCCTGCATACCCGTCAATACCTGGCCGCGTTGATGCCGCTGGAGTCGGCGCTGGTTCTGGTGAAACTGCGCTGGCCGCAGGAAGTGCGCAGCCTTGATGAACTGGCGCTGGGCAGCGAAGTGACGAAGCCGCAACTGGCCAAGGGCGAGCTGGACATGGCCAAACGTCTGGTTGAAGACATGACCTCGGAGTGGTCGCCTGAGGACTACAAGGACGAGTTCGAAGACAAGATCATGGCGCTGGTCGAGAAGAAAGCCCACGAAGGCAAGATCGAGGACGTCGAGACCGCCACTGGCGAGGAAGAGCGCAAGACTGCCGACGTTATCGATTTGACCGAGCTGCTTAAACGCAGCCTCGGCGGCAAGGCACCGGCCAAGCCCAAGGCCAAATCAACCAGTAAGGCGGCGCCGGCGAAGAAGGCTCGGAAGGCGTCTGGGGAGTAAGCGTTGGGCCAGCTAGAGGTATGTTGGAAGTGAAACCGCCTTCGCGAGCAGGCTCGCTCCCACAGGGGTACGCATTCCAAATTGTGGGAGCGAGCCTGCTCGCGAAGAGGCCGGTACTGACGCCGCAAGCCTTCAGATCAGAATAAAGATCGCCAGCAGCGCCGCAAAAATCGTCCATTTTTCCAAGTAGTAACGCGTTCGGTTGCGCTTCTTCAACTCTTTGCCGCGCAAACGGATCTTGTAGATCTTGGTAAACAAGCGGTTGATACCACCAGTCTTGTCCCCCGCATCATTCGGCGCGCCTGCCGCTGACATCACGGTGCGGCTGAACCAGCGGTTGAACGCGGCGGCCCAGCGGTATTTCAGCGGCCGCTCAATGTCACAGAACAGGATGATGCGGTTCTGATCCGTAGTGTTTTCTGCGTAATGAATAAACGTCTCGTCGAACATCACCGCTTCGCCATCGCGCCAGTGATAGTTCTCGCCGTCGACGTTGATGTAGCAGCCGGGATCATTCGGCGTATCCAGGCCCAGGTGATAACGGTAGGAACCCGCGTACGGATCGCGGTGGCGCACCAGCTTCGAGCCCGGTGGCAGCTCGGCAAACATCGCCGCTTTGATCGAGCCGATGCTTTGCACCAGTTCGGTGGTGCGCGGGCACAGCTTCATCGCCGATGGATGGCTGTCGCCGTACCACTTGAGGTAGAAGCGCTTCCAGCCAGTCTTGAAGAAAGAATTGAAACCGACATCGTCATACTGATTCGAGCGCTTGATTTCGCCGGCACGCAACAGATTCTGGCCTTCCTCGCGAATCTCTTCCCAGTGCGCCTGCAACGGGCTCAGATCGGGAAAGTCTGCCGGGTTCAGATAGGGCTTGTTGGGAATCTTCGAAAAAAGATAGAGAAAGCAATTGATCGGGGCGAGAAACGTCGAGTGGTCACTCAGTTGCCGCCCCAGTTTGTGGCGCACGCGTCCACGCAAGTGAACGTAAGCAATGGAGATGACATAAACAGCGGCAATGATGAGTTTCACGGAAAAGAGTCACACGTCAAAAGTGAACAAACTGCGCGCGTGGCGACCTGAGGCCCAGCGTCTTATGCAGCGGTCTTGATGCACAGGGCGCGTCCTTGGCCCGCGCCGTTTCCGGGCGCTCGGTGAAAGGGTGGCATTTTAGCCACAGTTCGTAACCGATAGTGAACCCTCAACTGTGAAAAACTGTCTTGCGCGTTTGCGTGTAAAGCTCCAGCACACTTGAATCCATACAAACGCCCGTTGCTCATTTCGATGGAACCACGCTTGGCACGCGCTCCTCTATCGCTTACCAATAACGGAGGAACCCCCATGATCGCCCCAGAAACCGGTATGAAACCAGGTCAGCGCTATCGAATTGAAAGCGTCGAGCGCGCGCCGCAATTCTCTGGCTTTTTTCTCGATGGAAAGTATTACCTGGGACCTGAGTTGCAGACGGCCATCGGCTGGCTTGAAGGGCAAATATTCTTCTACGACCAGCTCGACCCGACCGGTGAGCCGGTTTATCCGGGCAGAATTGCCGGCACGATAGAAGGGCTGACGCTTGTGATGCCGGACGGCTTACGGCTGGAGATCGAAGAAGCGCCTTATCTGGCGGAACCTGCTGCGCCAGTGCGCGCTTCCGTCGCCGGGCGCATCGAGCGTATCTCGCGGCAGCCGATACGCCCTTCGCCGCTATTGGTAGCCGGGGCTGCGATGCTGGTAGGGGTTTGCCTGCTGACGATCTCGCGCATCAGAAATCGCTGAAGGCCACCGCGCGAGCAGTGGCCCAACTATCGGTCACTGCTCGCGGGTTACTGTCAGTGCGACCACGGCGATTCGCTCGGCGCGCTCGTATTCAGGCTTGAGCAGTTCCTCGCTGAACACATCCGGATCAAGCTCACGATAAGTCCAGCCAAAACGCTCGCCCTTGAGCAGAGGCGCCACGGCCTCGCGGAACGGATCCTGCCCGGCGACGATCGCCACGCCGGTGTACACCAGCAACGTACCGCCGACTTCCAGGCGCGGCAACGCCTCACGCACGATCCGCACCGACAAGCCTTCACCCAGCGCCCCGCCGCCGTGGCGATAGGCGCGCTGTTGTTCGTCGTTCATGTACGGCGGATTGGCGATGATCAAATCGAACTGCCCCTCGACACTGGCGAGCAGGTCGCTGTGATACACCGACACATTGTTTGCGCCCGCCAGCTCGGCGTTAACCGCGCTCATGCGCAGCGCCCGCGGATTGATGTCGACCGCCAGCACGTCGGCATCAGGACGTGCCTTGGCCATGACCACCGCGCCGGCGCCGCTTCCGCAGCCGATGTCCACCGCGCGTCTGATCGGCGAAAAGCGTTGCTGCAATTGCGCTTCGATGGCCTGGGCGAAGCGATAAGTGTCGGGGCCGAAGAACACCGCATCACTCGCCGTCGTCGGAAACGCCGAGTGGGCGAACAACCGGTCATTCAGCGTCGACCAGCGCACATGGCTGCGCCACACGGCGCCATCGCGTTCGACTACGCCGGCCTGCTCCAGCGTGGCCAGTTCCTCTGCGCGAAATAGCTCTGAAGGAAACGGCATCGACCAACCAAACACATCGCGCAGATCCTTGGCCAACGGCGTGGCAAAGCGCTGCAGAAATCGTTCGTGAGTCAATGGCGTTGGGGTGATGAAGTGATAACCACTGTCGAGCAGGCGCTTGCCCAACTCGAACAGGGCTCTATCGGATGTTTCTTGTGCCGACATGAAGCCTCCTTGTTTCAACGCAAGCGGGCGCGCAGTTGGATGAAGCGACGCGTCGCGAAAAGTCCGGCCGGGCGCCAGTGTCGCTGCGGTTGCAGCCAAGGCATCAACAACGCCATTTGCTCGGCGGCAGGTTTGTCGGCCAGTGCCGCTTCCAGATTGAGCAGATCGGCATCATCGTCAAAGGTTTCCTCGACAGCAGCTTCGCGGCGCACATAAGGCCGAGGCCGGGATGCCGGGCAATCCTGAGTGATCCAGTCGCGCAGCAGCTGTTTTTCATAGCCGTTGAACACACCGAACATCGCCGCATCGCTACCGTCGATCAACCGCCAGAAGCGACTTTCTTCCACCGCCTCGCCGCGCTTGATCCAGCTCTTGCGCTCCAGCGCCGAAAGAAACTCGCCCATTTGCCCCGGCGTGGCCAGCCATTGATTGATGGTGCGGTTTTCGATGCGGCAGTAATCGGAATGCATGTGCCGGCCAAAGACAGCCTTGCGCTCAAGCATGGCGATGACTTCATGGTCCAGATCGAACTCTGTGATCACGGCGGTTGTGCCCTTGCCAATGTCATTGAGGCGATAACCAACAGCCATGCGCCGATAGAACTCATCGCGCTCTTCGCCCAGCGGCATCAGTTCGAGCATTGATTGCACAGCCTTGCGCGCGTGGCCGGTGCTGGCGTTGTCGATGGTCACATGCAGGCGGAAATAGTGCGGATCGATGCCCAGCTCTGCCAATTCATAAGCACTGATCAGCAGATGCAGAGGCAGTTGTTCGTAGCCGAGATTGAAACCGATAACTTCAGGCAAAAACTGCCCGCCGAAACGTCCCAGCGCCAACTGCACCGCGCCTTGCAGAAAATACTCGTCGGCAAGACCGCTCAAATCGGAGCAGTCATGCTCGGCGAGCAGCTTGCGATAGATCACCACATGATTCTGCCGTGGCACGCCCTCTCCCAGCTCTTCCAGATAGGTATCGAGTAAATCGTCGAAACGCGGGTCCTGCCACTGCGGCAACAGCCCGGCCAGCCAGGCGCCATCGACCTCTTTGGTCGGTGCCACATGCAGAATGAAATACAACGCGTGGGATTTGTTGCGGAAATAGCGGCGCGGCGCGCCCTGCTGACGTTGCTCAAGGTAATCGGCGTACTCGGCCGCCACGCTGGCGCAGCGGGTTTCCGACCATTGCAGCAGGTCTTCGGCGCTGGCCGGCAAATCGTCAGACAGCGCAGCCGCCTTGCTCATTTGCCGGCGCAGAAAGTCCAGTGCCGCGCGATCAACCGTGGAGTCTTCCGCCAGCAATCGGTCATAGAGCCGGCGCTCGGTATCCGCCAGCGTGGATGTTTTACCCGAAGACTTCCTGGTCGGGATTTCGATCAGCGACATGACTCATTCCCCTGCGTTATTGGCATTGCCTATAAACGAAAGAGTGATTGGCGCTGAAAAAAATTCCTTTTTTGTGCGGGGCGATGCGCTCAGTGGTGTGCGTCGGTTGGCTAACCCAAAGCCGTGTCGAGAAACATCATCACGCCGAAGCCGAGCATGAGCCCGAGCGTGGCCGGTGTTTCGTGGCCGTTGCGGTGAGTTTCCGGAATCACTTCGTGGGATACCACGAAGATCATCGCACCCGCAGCCAGGCCCATCGCCACCGGGAAGCCCAGCGCGAAGCTGTTGGTGATGCCCAAACCGATGATCGCGCCCAACGGCTCCATCAATCCTGAAGCGGCGGCAATCAACGCTGCACGCACTGCGGAAATTCCGGTCACCCGCAGCGCCAACGCCACGGCCAGACCTTCGGGGATGTCCTGAATGGCGATCGCAGTAGTCAGCGGCAAGCCGATTTTCATGTTGCCGGTGGCGAAGCTGACGCCGATCGCCATGCCTTCCGGCAGGTTGTGCAACGTGATCGCCAGCACGAACAGCCAGACCCGATTGAAGCGCTTGGCTTCAGGCCCGCGCCGGCCGCTCTTTTCATGTTCGTGAGGAACGAAGCGGTCGAGGCCGACCATCAACGCTACGCCCAAGGCCATGCCGGCCACAACGACGGCAGCGGCGAGCATGGGACTGCTCACCGCCTCCTTCGCCGCCGCAATGCCCGGCAGGATCAGTGAAAAGGAACTGGCTGCCAGCATCATCCCCGCCGCGAAACCGAGCATGGTGTCTTGAGTTCGCGAAGTAATCGCCCGCAACGCCAGGGCCAGCAACGCACCGATTGCCGTGGCGGCAAAACCCGACAGCCCGCCGAGAGAAGCGAGGCGTAGCGTGTCGCGGCCGGTACTGACCAAACCGGTGTAGCCGCTGATCAGCAATAACACGGTTACACCGACCAGGGTGAGCCAGAAAATGCGCCCTCCCCAGCCCGTACGCGAAAGGCTGACGAGCCATGCGCGCACGGGGGCGGCGAACGAAGATGACGGTAGCGCCATGAAAACTCCTCAATTTCAGGTGGCCGGTGCGAACGGCGTGGTTTCATCCAGCTGCGCCAGCGGAACATCGCTGCCACCCGGGGTCAGAATCACCTTGCGGCATTCTTCCTGCTTCTTATTGAAGATCTTGTAGCCCTCGGCCGCCTGCTCCAGCGACAGCCTGTGAGTGATGATCGCTTCGGGCTGCAACTTGCCGGTTTCAATGTAGCCAAGCAGCTCCGGCAGAAAACGCTGTACGTGAGTCTGGCCCATTTTGAAGGTCAGGCCCTTGTCAAAAGCGTCGCCGAACATAAAGCCATGGATAAACCCGGCATACACCCCCGGAACGCTGACCACGCCGCCACGGCGTACAGCGGCGATGCACTGGCGCAAGGCCTTGCCGCTGCTGCCTTCAAGCTTGAGTGTAGCCATGACCGTTTCGGTGGTGCTGCCCTTGGCTTCAAGGCCGACGGCATCGACCACGGCATCGACGCCGCGATGGCCGGGAGTCTGGCCGGTAATGGTGTCGGCCGGGTCATCGTCTTCATCGAAGTTGATCGGAATCACGCCGTAGGTGCGCTGGGCATAATCGAGGCGGTACTGGTGATGGTCGACCATGAAGATCTGCTCAGCACCGAGCATTCTCGCGCAGGCTGCGGTGAGCAACCCGACCGGGCCGGCGCCGTAAATGGCCAGACTCGAACCCTGTTTGACGCCGGCATTGATCACGGCTTGCCAGGCAGTTGGCAGGATATCGGACAGGAACAGCACTTTTTCGTCCGATAGCGTGCCTGGCACCTTGAACGGGCCGGTATTGGCTTTAGGTACCCGCACCAGTTCCGCCTGGCCACCGGGAATTCCGCCATACAGACGGCTGTAGCCGAACAGCGCTGCTGGCGGCGGAATCATTTTCTTGTTCAGCGCCGCACCGGGGCCCTCATTGGTGGTCTCGCAAGCGGCGTAAAGCTCTTGCTGGCAGAAGAAGCAATCGCCGCAGGCGATCACGAACGGAATCACCACACGGTCGCCGCGCTGCACGGCCGTGACGGCTGGCCCGGTTTCTTCGACGATGCCCATGAACTCATGGCCAAAGATATCGCCGTGCTCGACGGTGGGTATTTTGCCTCGATACAGGTGCAGGTCCGACCCGCAGATGGCGGTGGCGGTGACGCGCAGAATGATGTCGTCGGCGGCTTCAAGTTTCGGGTCCGGTACGGTTTCGACGCGCACGTCATGGGCGCCGTGATAGGTCATTGCTCGCATGGCTTGGTCCTCACTCGTTTGAACAAAATGGCTGCTGCTCCACTTTCCGAAGTGAAAATGGTCGAGTGAGTTCATTCGGGTTTTCGAGATTTTGATCAGCGGATATCGGTCGCTTCTCGGACGAGCCGATGTGTACGCCCGTTTGCCTGCCATATAACTGCCGTCTGAGTTATGAGACAATGCGCGCCAATGTCCAACAAGAACCCCGTACTCGTCGCTCAGCAGCTTGCCTTCAACGGCCCCAGTTGCGGACGGCTTATGCACGTTGGCTCAACTCAAGCACAGACTGGGGGAGCTGGAAAAGCTCCAGATTGGTACGCAAGTTTGTACCAGGCACCACAGACCAGCTCTAACCCATTGATAGGTAAGGTAATTGATCTCCACAGCTAACATCACGATGCAGTTTGGCGCCAAGCCGCTGTTCGAAAACGTTTCGGTCAAATTCGGCGCAGGCAATCGCTACGGCCTGATCGGTGCCAACGGTTGCGGCAAGTCGACCTTCATGAAAATCCTCGGCGGCGATCTCGATCCGTCCGGTGGCCAGGTCATGCTCGAGCCGAACGTGCGTCTGGGTAAGCTGCGCCAGGATCAGTTCGCCTACGAAGAATTCACCGTGATCGACACCGTGATCATGGGTCACGAAGAGCTGTGGAAGGTCAAGGCCGAGCGCGATCGCATCTATTCGCTGGCGGAAATGTCCGAAGAAGACGGCATGGCCGTTGCCGAGCTGGAAACCGAGTTCGCCGAGATGGACGGCTACACCGCCGAATCCCGCGCCGGCGAACTGTTGCTGGGTCTGGGCATTCCGCTGGAACAGCATTTCGGCCCGATGAGCGAAGTTTCGCCAGGCTGGAAACTGCGCGTATTGCTGGCGCAGGCACTGTTTTCCGATCCGGAAGTGCTGTTGCTCGACGAACCGACCAACCACCTGGACATCAACACCATTCGCTGGCTGGAAAACATCCTCACCCAGCGCAACAGCCTGATGATCATCATCTCCCACGACCGTCACTTCCTGAACAGCGTGTGCACGCACATGGCTGACCTGGATTACGGCGAGCTGCGTCTGTTCCCGGGCAACTACGACGAGTACATGACCGTGGCGACCCAGTCCCGCGAGCAACTGCTGTCGGACAACGCCAAGAAGAAAGCGCAGATCTCCGAGCTGCAATCGTTCGTCAGCCGCTTCTCGGCGAACGCCTCGAAAGCCAAGCAGGCCACCTCCCGCGCCAAGGCGATCGACAAGATCCAGCTGGCCGAGGTCAAGCCTTCCAGCCGGGTCAGCCCGTTCATTCGTTTCGAACAGAACAAGAAGCTGCACCGTCAGGCGGTCATGGTCGAGAAAATGGCCAAGGGTTTCGACGGCAAGCCACTGTTCAAGGACTTCAGCTTCCAGGTTGAAGCCGGCGAGCGCGTCGCGATCATCGGCCCGAACGGTATCGGCAAGACCACCCTGCTGCGCACCTTGGTCAACGAACTGACCCCGGATGCCGGTAGCGTGAAATGGACCGACGCCGCCGAGCTGGGCTACTACGCTCAGGACCACGCTCACGACTTCGAAGACGACGTCACCCTGTTCGACTGGATGGGTCAGTGGACCCAGGGCGAGCAGATGATTCGCGGTACTTTGGGCCGGATGCTGTTCTCCAACGACGAGATCCTCAAGTCGGTCAAGGTGATCTCCGGTGGTGAGCAAGGTCGCATGCTGTTCGGCAAGCTGATCCTGCAAAAGCCGAACGTGCTGATCATGGACGAACCGACTAACCACTTGGACATGGAATCGATCGAGGCGCTGAACCTAGCGCTGGAAAACTATCCGGGCACGCTGATTTTCGTCAGCCACGACCGTGAGTTCGTATCGTCCCTGGCCACGCGCATCATCGAGCTGAGCCCGAATGGCGTGACCGACTTCAGCGGCACTTATGACGACTACCTGCGTAGCCAGGGCGTTGTTTTCTAAGAGCAGCTGCGAGTTTCAAGCTGCAAGCTGCAAGTTAAAAGCCCTGTCCGTGTGACGGGGCTTTTTGCATTCGGCGTTTGGGAATTGTGGGTGCGCAGATATTCGCGAGCAGGCTCGCTCCCACATTGATCGTTCCCATGCTCCGCGTGGGAACGATCATTAAGGCGAAGTAGTTAGCCTGCTTTCTTTTATCCCGGCCCCGCGCCATGATGTCGGCGACTCTCCCACCGCCGCCCGCGAACGAGTGCTCATGTCTGCGCAGCCACTGCCACCGCAAAGCTCCCTGGCGATCACCCTGCAGATCGTCTCCATCGTGTTCTACACTTTCATTGCCTTTCTCTGTATCGGTTTGCCGATTGCGGTATTGCCCGGTTATGTCCACGAGCAACTGGGTTTCAGCGCGATCATTGCCGGCCTGGTGATCGGCTCGCAGTACCTCGCCACCCTGCTCAGTCGGCCAATGGCCGGGCGCATGTCGGACACGCTCGGCACCAAACGGGCGATCATTTATGGCTTGTGGGGGATTGTCCTCAGTGGCGCGCTGACGTTGCTGTCGACCTTGCTGCAAAGCTTTCCGCTGACCAGCCTGTTGATCCTGATTGCCGGGCGCTTGTTGCTCGGTATCGCCCAAGGCCTGATCGGCGTCGGCACCATCAGTTGGTGCATGGGCCAGGTCGGTGTCGAGCACACCGCGAAATCCATTGGCTGGAACGGCATCGCCTCTTACGGCGCAATTGCCATTGGCGCGCCGTTAGGCGTGGTGATGGTTGCCGAATATGGTTTTGTCAGCCTTGGCCTCGCGCTGTCGGCGTTGGCGGCCGGTGCGCTGTGGTTGATCCGCAACAAGCCTTCGGTGCCGGTGATTCGTGGCGAGCGCCTCTCGTTCTGGGCGGTGTTCGGCAAGATTGCGCCGTACGGCACCAGCCTGACGCTGGCCTCGATCGGCTACGGCACGCTGACCACGTTCATCACCCTTTATTACCTCAACCGAGGCTGGACCGGCGCGGCGTACTGCCTGACCGTGTTTGGCGTGTGTTTCATTCTGTCGCGATTGCTGTTTATTTCGGCCATCGCCCGCTTTGGCGGGTTTGCCTCCGCCATCGTTTGCATGTCGGTTGAAACCGTCGGCCTGGTGATGTTGTGGCTGGCGCCCTCCACTGCGTATGCGTTGATTGGCGCAGGGCTGGCCGGGTTCGGGCTGTCACTGGTGTATCCGTCTCTGGGGGTGGAAGCGATCAAACAGGTGCCGAGTTCCAGCCGTGGTTCAGGGTTGGGGGCTTATGCGGTGTTCTTCGATCTGGCACTGGCGATTGCCGGGCCATTGATGGGCGCGGTGGCGTTGAATCTGGGCTATTCGTGGATTTTCTTCAGCGCGGCATTGTTATCGGTGACCGGGTTGGGCCTGACCTTGTTGCTCAAGCGCCGCGCACTTTCCTGAAAGCAGACAATTCAATTTCCCGTGGGAGCGGTGTTTGAGTTATTGATCCGCCGTCTGCATCCCGGCCCGTGTCGATCTGCCCAGTGCATGAGCAAAAAATCGTCCGGCCTCGGAGATCAGGTTGCGGTGTATATCCTCGCGATCCACTCCGTCGGCATCGGTGCACAACGCCGGCATGGCGCGGATCTGCTCTTCGGTGCACGGCGCCATGAACACGAAGTGCCCTGCTCCGGCCAGCAGTTTGAAGTCCGGCGCGGTGGGCAGTTTGCGCGCCAAAGCCGCAGCGTTTTTATCGAAGGCCACCAGTTTGTCGCCGTCGCCGCTGTAGAGCAGCACCGGTACGTGCACATCGGCGAGGGTATGGCGGCCGAACTTGAGGCTCAGCGGCGCCATCAGCAATAACGCGTGTACCCGTGGATCGGCCACCGGCTGCAAGTCATCGCGATCGACAATCAGCTCGCCCTGGGTGTTACAGGCGTCGTGATCGTCCGGGCGTTCCTGACAATAGCGGCGCAGACGATCCAGATCCGGTTGCGCCCCGGAAAGAATCAACGCGGTCTCGCCACCGGCCGAATAACCGATCACACCGACCTGTTCAGCGTTGACGAACGGCGCCAGCATGTTGTCGGCGAGGGTGGCGGTGATCGCTTGGGAAATCTGGATTGGCCGGCCGTAGAGATTGCTCAAAGTGCCAAGTCGGCTATGGTCGCGCCAGTTGTCGCCGGGATGAATCACCGCAACCACGACAAACCCTTTGCGCGCTAGCGACGTCGCCAGATCATGCAAGGCCAGCGGCGTGCCGGTATTGCCGTGGGACAGCATCAACATGGGAAAGCGGCCGATCGCGACCTTGGTGTCTTCACCGGCCTCGACCGAGTAACCCTCAAGCAAACTCATGTGCTCGCGGTCACTGGACGGATAAAAAGCGATGGCGCGCATCGGTTGCAGATCGAGCGGGTCGAGAAAGGTCATCTCGTGATAACCGACGCTCCAGACAGGGTGGCGCCCCGGTGCGGCCTGCACTGAATTCAGGCTGGCCAGCAGGCAAATCAGCAACAGTGCACAAAGATGCCTCATGAATGCCCTACCCTGTTGGACCACATCGTCGGATGTGCTGAAACTGCATAACCCGGGCCAGATTATGTAACAGCCAGAAACAAAAAACTCCGTATTCGGCCCTTGCGGAACCAGAATACAGAGTTTTTTGGGGATTGCCTGAACAGTCGCTGTTCTTTACGCAAGCCTTACGCGGCGGCGAACAGTTGCTCGCTGATCTTCGCTTGCGCAGCGCTCATGGCGTTGTTGCGCACTTCTTCGCCATAGGCCAGACCTTCAGCGCGGACGATTTCGATATCGGTGATGCCGAGGAAGCCCAGTACCAGCTTCAGATACTCTTCGTGAGCGATGCCGCTGGCCTGACCGGCATGGATGCCACCAGAGGTCGACACAATCACCACTTTCTTGCCGCCGCACAGGCCTTCAGGGCCGGCTTCGGTGTAGCGGAACGTCTGGCCGGCGACGGCGACGCGGTCGATCCACGCTTTCAGTTGGGTTGGAACGGTGAAGTTGTACATCGGCGCGGCAATCACCACGGCGTCGGCAGCGATGAATTCGGCCAGGGTCGAAGCGCTCAGCTCGGCTTCGTGCTGTTGCGCAGCGTCGCGCAGTTCGGCGGTGGTGCCGGCGGCAACCAGCGTGGTCGACGAGAAGTGGCTGATCGCATCGGCGGCCAGGTCGCGGTAGGTGACCACGGCGCTCGGCTCGGCGGCTTGCCAGGCGTCGACGACTTGACGGCTCAGCTGACGGGAAGCCGAGTTGTCGCCGAGAATGCTCGAATCGATATGCAAAAGTTTCATGTGGGTTCTCCTGAAAGAATCGCCGGCGGCGACGGAATGGAGACAATCCTACGCAACAAACCAATAGCTGATTAGTCGCCGACAATGCGATAGTTCGTCCCATTGATAGAACGACTGGAAACGCGCATGCAGGACCTCAACGATCTCTACTATTTCGCCAAAGTGGTTGAAGCCGGCGGATTTGCCGCCGCCGGGCGCTTGCTCGGTATTCCCAAGTCACGGCTTTCGAGAAGAATTGCCGAACTGGAAGACCGACTCGGCGCGCGTCTGCTACAACGCACCACTCGCCAACTCAATCTCACCGCCGTTGGCGAACGCTATTTGCGCCACTGTCAGGCGATGTTGCTGGAAGCGGAAATGGCTGACGAAGCGGTGGCGAGCATGTCCAGCGAACCGCGCGGGCGCTTGCGGGTGTCGTGCCCGACCGGGCTTGCCCATGAAATGCTGCCGACGGTGATCAGCGACTTTCTCGGCAAGTATCCGCAGGTGCAGCTGGAGGTCGTGCTGCTCAATCGCCGGGTCGATCTGGTCACCGAAGGCATCGATGTCGCTTTGCGTGTGCGCGATCACGGTGATGAAGACCCGTTGCTGGTCACCCGCCGCTTGCGTCAGGCCCAGGCGGTGGTGATCGCCAGCCCGGCGTTCATGCAAGGCAAGACCATCAATCATCCGCAGGACCTGAAAACCCTGCCGGTACTGGGCGCGCTGGAAGCCGATCGCATGGTGCATGTGCGCCTGCTCGATCAGCAGGGCAAGAGTGTTGATCTGAGCATGGAAGCGCGGCTGGGCATTGATGACTTCGTGGTGCGCAAGGCCTGCGTCCTGGCCGGTCAGGGTTTTACCGTGCTGCCGATGATGTTCTGCGAAACCGAATTGCGTAACGGCACACTGGTGCAAGTGCTGCCGGAATGGTCATTGCCTGGCGGCTGGCTGCAAGCGGTGTATCCGCACCGGCGCGGGGTAATGCCGGCGGTGCGCGCATGGATCGATCACTTGGTCGAATCGTTCAATGCCTGCGGGGATAGATTTCTATGAAACAGGGAAGAATGAGCGAAGCCGAGGTCGCCGAGTTTTGTCTGGCCCTGCCCGGCGCCCGGGAAGATTACAAATGGGGCGGCGTACGGGTGTTCTCGATTGCCGGCAACAAGATGTTTGCCTTGCAGGGGCTGCGAGGAGATTCGCTGGCGTTCAAGGTCGACAAGGACCTGTTTCTCGGCCATTGCGACCGCCCGGGGATTCATCCAGCGCCGTATCTGGCACGGGCGCAGTGGATCATCATGCACCCGCCCTACCCGCTGGGTGCCGAGGAATTGCAGGGTTTGTTGCAGCGATCGCATCAACTGGTGGTGAGCAAGTTGCCTAAGAAAACCCAAATCGGCCTGCTTTTGTAAGCACGCAGACTCTGTGGGAGCGAGCCTGCTCGCGAAGGCGGTTTGTCAGGCGACTCATCAGCGACGATGAGATTGCTTTCGCGAGCGGGCTCGCTCCCACAGGGATTTTCGGTGGACGTTAAATCAGCGACAGCAAGTTCGATCCGAGGAAAATCTGGTCAATCCAGAACACCTGATGCAACAACACGATCGCCCAGAACAGAATCTGAAACGATACTTTGCGCGTCTTGTGCCGAAACACCTGCTGAGCGATCAAAGCTCCCGGCCAGCCGCCCGCCAGTTCTACCGCATGCAGGATGTTTTCCGGCGTGCGCCAGGCATCGGCGCGGGCCTTGCGTTTGTCGGCCCAGTACAGAAAGAACGCCAGCACACTGACAATCCCGTACGCCGCCAGCGGCACCCGCGAGATGCCGCTGAGCCAAATCGACAGCGAACCGAACAGCGGCAGCGCGCAGACGATCAGCAACATCACAAGCTTCAATTTCAGATGCTGAACGCGGCCGCCTGTAGGTCGTCCCTCAGGGCGGGGCGTGCGCGGATCATTCATGCCTTCGCTGCCGACCAATCCACCCAGCCGAACTGCCAGGTCGCCAGAATGAACAGGCCGAACGCAATCCGGTACCAGGCAAACGCTGCATAACTGTGGCTGCCGATGAACTTGAGCAGGCCGCGTACAGCGATCATGGCGAAGATGAACGCCGTGACGAAACCAATGGCGAACACCGGGAAATCCGCCGGCACGAACAGGTCGCGGTATTTGTAGCCCGAATACACTGCCGCACCGACCATGGTTGGCATGGCGAGGAAAAATGAAAACTCGGTGGCCGTCTTGCGTGACAGGCCGAAAAGCAAGCCACCAATGATCGTCGAGCCGGAACGCGAGGTGCCTGGAATCATCGCCAGACATTGCGCGAAGCCGATTTTCAGCGCGTCGGTCCAGCGAATCTCGTCGACGGTTTCGGCATGCACTTCATGCTGGCGCTGTTCGGCCCACAACATGATGATTCCGCCGATGACCAGCGCCGCCGCCACGGTGATCGGGTTGAACAGATATTCGTGGATCAGATCGGCAAAAATTACGCCGAGCACTACGGCCGGCAGGAAGGCGATCAGCAGGTTGGCGGTGAAACGCCGTGCGCTCGGCTGGGTCGGCAGGCCGATCACCACGTCGAGGATCTTGCGCCGAAATTCCCAGACCACCGCGAGGATCGCGCCGAGCTGGATGATGATGTTGAACGCCATGGCCCGTTCGCCGCCGAAGTTCAGCAAGTCGGCGACGATGATCTGGTGTCCGGTACTTGAAATGGGCAAAAACTCCGTCAGCCCTTCTACAACTCCTAGAATCAGTGCCTGCAAGGCGGTCCAAAGATCCATCAATCCCCCAGAGAGCGATGCGCGCGGGCATGCCCCGATAGTATTTTTTCGTTCACTGCGTCCAGCGTAGCCGGTAAAAGCTGTAGCGATTGCGCGCGCACAGGATCCACACGAAACGGTAAAAATTCCGTGAAATATCAAAACCGGATTCAGGTTTTCGCGCGCGGGGCCGAAATCCTAACAGACAAGCCTTAATAGCGCTCCCCGCGTTAGGCGGCTCAAGTCGCGCAATCGCAAGCCCACAGCGGTGGCTGGATGCTGGCGATCGTTTAATTACAAGAACAAGAATCCGGAGTGACAGCGTTATGAACAGCTTGCGCAGTGTGTCGATCAGCCGACGCTTGTGGCTCATCTTGATCGTGGCGGTGGTCATGTTGCTGACCTTGGGCGTGCTGATGCTCAAGCAGATCCACGACGACCTCTACCACGCCAAGGCGCAGAAAACCCAGCACGTGGTGCAGACCGCCAGTGGCCTGCTGACTTATTACCACGGCCTGGAAACCGCCGGCACCCTGACCAGGGATGCCGCGCAAAAGCAGGCGCTGACCGCGATCCGTGGCCTGCGCTATGACCAGAGCGACTACTTCTGGATCAACGACCTCACGCCCGTGATGGTCATGCACCCGACAAATCCCAAGCTCGAAGGCCAGAATCTCTCGGCGATCCGCGACCCGGACGGCTTTGCGGTGTTCAACGAGATGGTCGCCATCGCCAAGGCCAAAGGCGCGGGCATGGTCAATTATCGCTGGCCGAAACCGGGGGCGACCGATCCCGTTGCGAAGACTTCGTACGTGAAATTGTTCGAGCCGTGGGGCTGGGTAATCGGTTCCGGCGTTTACGTCGACGATGTTCAGGCGGAATTTCAGGAACAAATGATCAAGGCGTCGGCGATCGGCCTGGCGATTGCGCTGATCATGGCGCTGCTGGTGATCCTGATCGCACGCAGCATCGTCCGTCCGTTGCAGGAGACCGTGAATGCCATGGCGAACATCGCCAGCGGCGAAAGCGACTTGACCCGCAGCCTCGATACCCACGGCAAGGATGAGGTCACTGAACTGGCCCATCACTTCAATGCCTTCACCGCCAAGTTGCGCCGAGTGATTGGTGATCTGCAGGTCTCGGCCAGCGCTTTGGGTCAGTCGTCCAGTGAGCTGGGCAACGATGCCTCGCAAGCGCAGCAGCGCAGTCAGCAGCAATCGCAGCAGATGGAACTGGTCGCCACGGCGATCAACGAAGTCACCTACGGCGTGCAGGACGTGGCGAAAAACGCCGAACACGCCGCCGCCGAAATGCGTGATGCCGAAGCGCAGGCGCAACAGGGCCAGATCAACATTGACGGCAGCCTGCAACAGATCGACAAGCTCTCCGGCACGATCGATCAGGCGGTGGAAGTGATCCGCACCCTGGCGGCGGAGAGCACGCAGATTGGCAGCGTGCTGGAAGTGATTCGCTCGATTGCCGAGCAGACCAACCTGCTGGCCTTGAACGCGGCCATTGAAGCGGCGCGCGCGGGGGAACAGGGTCGCGGGTTTGCCGTAGTCGCCGATGAGGTGCGCTTGCTGGCTCAGCGTACGCAGAAATCGACCGCTGAAATTCAGTCGATGATCGAGCGTTTGCAGAATCACTCGGAGGCTGCGGTGAAGGTGATCGGCGACAGCAGCAAGGCCTCGCAATTGACCATCGAGCAGGCGGGACTGGCCGGGGCGAGCCTTAATGCAATTGGCCAGGCGTTGCGTAATCTCAATGGCCTGAATGCGTCGATTGCCAGCGCTACCTTGCAACAGGCGCAGGTGGTTGAGGACATCAACCAGAACGTGACCCAGGCGGCCGGGCTTTCCCATAGCACCGCGTTGGCGGCTGAGCAATCCAGTGCAGCCAGCTTGCGCCTTGGGCAACTGAGCGAACAGCTCAACGGGTTGCTGCGCCAGTTCCGGGTCTGACCGGTCACCGAGGTGAGCCCACCCCTCACCCCAGCCCTCTCCCCGAGGAGAGGGAGCAGATCACTGGGCTTTTCATGATCTGCGTTCGACGCGATATTCCAGGTCAGCGTACCTC
>NZ_RCNX01000006.1:0-8357 GCF_004307595.1 Pseudomonas sp. Sample_23 | reverse complement strand
CAGGTCAGCGTACCTCGACCAAACAACGCGGTCAGTTCCCTTTCCCTCCGGGAGAGGGTTAGGGTGAGGGGCTTTTGATCTGACTAATGCAGTACAATTCGCCCCCTTCTCGACTCCCCCAAGGATCCGCCATGTCCGGGCTTGAACTGTTTGCCGCTGCCCTCGGTGTCATCGCCGTGTGGCTGACGGTCAAGCAGAATCCGTGGTGCTGGCCAATCGGGCTGGTCATGGTGTTGCTCTACAGCTGGATCTTCTTTGAGGTGAAGCTGTATTCGGACATGTTGCTGCAAGTGATCTACGCCGCACTGCAGATCTACGGCTGGTGGCAATGGACCCGCGCCGGGACGATGCATGACGGTCGCCAAGTCACCCGCCTCGATGCACGCTCGATTCTGCTCGGCCTTGGCATTGGAGCGATCGGCAGCCTGCTGCTGGGCGCGGCGATGGCGCACTGGACCGACGCCGCACAGCCGTGGCTCGATGCCGCGCTCACCGGTTTCAGTCTGGTGGCGCAACTGTGGATGGCGCAGAAACGCCTGCAATGCTGGGCGCTGTGGTTCGTCCTCGATGTGATCTTTGTCGGCCTGTTCATCTATAAAAGCCTCTATCTGACTGCCGGCCTGTATGCGCTGTTTACCCTGCTCGCCGTGCAAGGCTGGCGGGAATGGCGTGCCGATCCGGCGTTGCGCACATGAAAGTCGTTGTCCTCACCGGCCCGGAATCCACCGGCAAGAGTTGGCTGGCGACAGGCCTGGAGCAGCGTTTCGGCGGCGTGCGCGTTGATGAATATGTTCGGCGATTCATCGAAGACAACCCACGCGACACTTGCCTCGCGGATATTCCTGATATCGCTAGAGGCCAGTTGCAATGGGAAGATCAGGCACGGGCGAAACAACCCGAACTGCTGATTCTCGACACCCATCTGCTGAGCAACATCCTCTGGAGCCAGACCCTGTTCGGCGACTGCCCGGCCTGGCTGCAAAGCGAATTGCTCACGCGCCATTACGACCTGCACCTGCTGCTGTCGCCGCAACAGGTCGACTGGACCGAAGATGGTCAGCGCTGCCAACCGGATCTTGCGGATCGCATGGCATTTTTCGAAGCCACCCGCGCCTGGTTGATTGAGCATCAACAGTCATTGCAAGTTATCGAGGGCAATTGGGCCGAGCGCCAGACGCAAGCCTTTGCGGCGGTCGAGCTTTTGCTGTCCAGCTGAGCCGCCTTGGGACGAAACTGTCCGTTTTTGAAACACTCCTCACCGCGCAAAGCCCCCGTCCAAACGCTGTTCATCACTCCGTCACGTCACCTGTTACGCCGATGAAACACATCGGCGCAAACCCTTGTTCCAGAGCTTTCCGACGTCAAGCACCGTCCAAGCACCCATGCATGTGTCTCAGCGCTGAAACAGTACCCGCTTTGAGCATTCCCGGAAAACACCTAAGCCATTGAAATAACGCGACAATTCAAAACCGGCACAGCTTTCGCTCTCTCCTTCACAACGCTGAATAACCCAGCCCACTGAAGAAGGAATTGCAGCCGTGGGGAATTTCAATAAAAGCCTGACCTGCCTCCTGCTGATCGGATCAGCCGCCAGCGCATTGATCAGTGTCAGCGCCCAGGCCGAAGGCAATGGAGTGATCGTCCTCAACCGCGACGTTCAGCCAATCCCGATCGGGCGCAACGGCGGCAAAGATCCCTATCCAACCACGGTCAACGCCAACCCTTCGGCGCGGATCAACCAGACCCTCAGCAGTACCGAACTCACTGACGGTGATTTCGCCAGTGTCGCCAGCGGCTCATCGATTCGCGGCAACATGACCACGCCCAGTTCCAACCTGCCCGGCATGAACACCCTGACCAACCAGAACGGCCTGCCCGGTATGCGCACGGGTAGTGGCGGCGGCTCCGGGGCGTCGATCTCCAACACGGTCAACCGGGCGATGAGCACCGGGCTGGCGCCTCTGACTCGCATGGCCGGAGGCCAATGACATGAATCGCACCCTGCTGCTTCTCGCCCTGCTCGGCTGCACCAGCGCCATGGCCGATTCGGCTTCAGTCAACAAGGCCAATATTCAGGATTCCGGTGCTCAGTATCGCGGCAACTTCAACCTCAACCAGGCCGCCGGTGACCAGATGCAACAAGCTAACACCAAGTCGATTGCCATCGGCACCGAAGCCCATGCCACCACCAACGTCAGGCAAACCATCGACACGCCTGCCAGCCGCGCCATCGACGCGAGCGCCAATATCGGCGGCAACTCTTTCAGCAACGGCAACGGCATCCTCGGTGTGAACCAGGGCGCCGGTGCCAACAACCAAATGGCCAACGTCACGCGCGTCAGCATCAGTGCCGGCCCGCAGAGCGTTGACGACAGCGCCCTTTCACAACAGAACGTGGCGTTTTTACCGAGCTCAGGAGCAACTGGTACCTCGATCGGCAGTCGCCAGGTCACGACAAGTGATCAGGCCTTCACCGGCAGCCGCGGGGTAATCCAGGTGAACCAGAGTGCCGGGGTGGGGAACCGAATGGCTAACACCCTGAGCATCCGGGTCGCAGACTGACCCAAACAAAAAGCAGTGCAATTAGAAAAGTCCCAACACTTAACCAACTAATAAGCACGACGGAGAAACAACCATGAAACCTACAATGGCTCTCAAACCACTGGTTTTCGCACTCGCAGCAGTGATGGCAATGGCAGCACAGGCCGACGGTCGTGGTAACGGGCATGGCAATGGACACGGCAACGGTCACGGCCAGCCACAAGGTCCGAATCTTGAACAACTGCTGCAGATCACCGCAGGCGCCGGCGCCGCTGTACTCGATGCGCAAAACAGCGACGGCAACGTGGTGAAAAACCAGGGCACCCTGAACAACGCCAATGCCAGCGACTCGCTCAACGGCTCCAACGGCAACATGGGCGCCAACGTCGCCGCCGGCGACGGCAACCAGCAGGACAACGCTGCTGCACTGGCCACCGCTGACGAGAGCTTCATCTTCGGCAATGCTGTTGCCGCCTCGAGCGCGACTCAGGTGAACAACAACAACTACGTGAAAAACTCGTCCACCTTCAACAACGCCACGCTCAGCAATGCAGGCAACAATGGTTCCGGCAACATCGGCATCAACGTGAGCTCGGGCAACTTCAACCAACAGAAAAACAACCTTGCCATCGCCGTTTCCGGTGGTCGTGTAGCGCAGGCCGCTGCCTCTGCCAACCAGTCCTCGACTGGCCTGGTCGTGGAAAACAAAGGCGTGCAGGCTTACAAAACCGACACCCTCACCGGTACTTATGCAGCCGCTGGCGCGTTCAAAGCCAAAGGCACCGCGACCATCGAAGACGACAACCACGGCGGTTGGGGCAACCGTGGCGGCGGCCATGGCGGCAACGATGATCAGAAAGCCAAGTTCGAAGCCGTGGGTACTTTTGGCCTCGCTGGCGTCACCACCCAACAAGTGTTGACCAAAGATGGCTGGAAAACTCCAGTCGTCAACAACGCCAACATGACCAACTCGATGAACAACTTCTCCGGCAACGGCGGAGCCAACGTCTCGGCGGGTGTGGGCAACCAACAAAGCAACTCGCTGTCCATCGCCGCAGGTTGCAAAGCCTGCATGTAATCGCGATCGAAACGAAAGCCCCGGCAACGGGGCTTTTTTCCCAGGTTCCACAAGGCGTATTCGATCATGCGGACTCCTGCCCTCCTCGCTCTGCTTTGTCTGTGCGGCCTGACTCAGGCAGCCCAGATGCCTGTGGCCGCCCTGCCGGGTGGCGTGCTGGTCTACAAGGACGTGCAAAGCATTCGTGAGCGCAAGTTTGCCGACATCGTCGAACAGAAAACCGATTTCAGCTGCGGCGCTGCTGCACTGGCAACGGTCCTGCGCCAGGCCTATTGGCTCGACGTCGATGAGGAGCACATCATCAAAGGCATGCTGGTCAACGCAGACCAGGACCTGGTGCGAACCCAGGGTTTCTCCATGCTCGACATGAAGCGCTACGTAGAAAGCATCGGCATGCGTGCCCGTGGCTACCGGATCCCGCCCGAGAAACTCGAAGCGGTGACCATTCCGGTGGTGGTTCTGATGGACATTCGTGGCTACAAGCATTTCGTCGTCCTGCAGCGCTCGGACAAGGATTGGGTCTACATCGGTGACCCGGTTCTCGGCCACAAACGCTACAAGCACGACGACTTTGTCAAAGGTTGGAACGGCATTGTCTTTGCCATCGTCGGCCCCGGTTACGACAAGGCCAACGCCTTGCGCAGCCCTCCCGTGCCGCTGACGGCGAAGAACTCGCTGGACAGTTTCAACCCGGTCAAAGATGCGGAATTGATGGATTTCGGGTTCATTCAGAGCGACTTCTTTTAATCGCCGAGTTAGAGAATGGGACTGGATGTCCCGGGAGCAGCAGATGAAAAGCTCATACTGGCTGGCCGCCGCCTGCCTGGCAGCGAGTGCGTCAGGTTTAGCCCATGCCGGATTCAAACCCATCGAAATCAAGGACCAGGAGCTCGCCGAGCTGCGCGGTCGTTACGTCATGCCGGGGCGGATCATCAGCTTCGGCATTGTCATGAGCAGCACCTGGCGCAACGCCAGCGGCGACTTGATCGGGGCCGCGACCTCGATGCAGATCCAGGCTGCAACCGTCAAACCGGAATTCTATGTCTCGACCATCAAGGAGTCGGGCAACGGCAGCACCCCTACCCTCGGCACCGGCACTGTCATCGGCGGCGCCGGCCTCAATAGCAGCCAGGGTGTGACGCAAAGCGTACGCGCCGCCGGCGATGGCAACACGGCCAACAATAACGTCGCGATCAACGTCAGCGAAGCCAGTCAGGCCCCGGCACTGGTGCCGTCGCAGGGCCAGGCCCTCATCGCCGGGCAGACCATCAGCGGCAGCAACGGCGCCGGCAGTGTCGCGGTTTCGGCCAATGGCGGTGGCGTGCAAATGGCCATTCAGGCCAGCGGCAACCAAGGCACGGCGCTGCAACAGGTCGCCCAGGGCGGGCTGCTGCAGAACACCCGTTTGCTGGGCAGCGCCAACGTGGTCAACAACCTTACGCAACTCAACGTCGTACTTAACAATAACGGCAGAAGCGCCGGTGCACTGGATTGCAACCTGACCCAACTCGGGGCCCTACGCAATATCGGATATTGAACTACGCTGAGTCTCGATCATTGGGCTTAAAGGGACGGCTTATTCATGTATCGATCAGTATCACTGCGTGCTGCAGTGTGTTTGAGTACCCTTCTCCCGGCGGCAATGCTGCAAGCAGCACCCGACGCCGATGTAGAAGCCCTGAAACGGGAACTTCTGGAACTGAGACAACGATACGAACAACAACAACAAGCGCTGGCGGTACTTGAACAACGGGTCCGCCAGGTAGAAGAAACACCCGCCGCCCCACCGCCAAAACGGCTGGCCAAATCGCCGTCCGACATGAAAGGCAATCGCGTCGCCGCCGGAGCCGCCACAGGCACCGGTGCGGCCGCTGCATCGGGAGGCGCTGCCGGGGGCAGTGGCGCATCCTACGGTCAATCACTGGCCGATGATTCACAACCGGCACAGAGCGTTTCCAATCTGTATGACGAAGCCAGCGGTTTCTTTGGCGGCGGCAAGTTCAGCGTGGAAACCGGCCTGACCTATTCGCGCTACGACACCCGTCAGTTGATCCTGAACGGGTTCCTTGCGCTGGATTCGATCTTCCTGGGCAACATCAACCTCGACCGGATCAAGGCCGACACCTGGACCCTGGACCTCACCGGCCGCTACAACTTCGACAATCGCTGGCAGTTCGACCTGAACGTGCCGGTGATCTATCGCGAGTCGACGTATCAATCCGGCGGCGGCAACGAGGGCGCGGCTGGCGTAACAACAGAAGAAACCGTAACCAAGGATCCAACCATTGGCGACGTCAACTTCGGTATCGCCTACAAGTTCCTCGACGAATCGGTCAACACCCCGGACGCCGTCGTTACCTTGCGCGTCAAGGCGCCGACCGGCAAAGACCCGTTCGGCATCAAACTGCGCCAGACCGACGCCAACTCCAACCTGTTCGTCCCCGACACCCTGCCCACCGGCAACGGCGTCTGGTCGATCACGCCGGGCATCTCGCTGGTCAAGACGTTCGACCCGGCGGTGCTGTTCGGCAGCCTTTCCTACACCCACAACCTCGAGGAGTCGTTTGACGACATCAGCTCTACGGTCAATCAGAAAAACCCGGGCAAAGTGCGCATCGGCGACAGCTTCCAGATCGGTGCCGGTATCGCCTTCGCGCTCAACGAGAAGATGAGTATGTCGTTCTCGGTCTCCGACCTGGTGCAACGCAAAAGCAAGCTGAAACAGGACGGCGGCGATTGGGAATCGGTGGTGTCCAGTGATGCCAACGCCGGTTACTTCAACGTCGGCATGACGATTGCTGCAACCGACAATCTGACGATCGTGCCGAACTTGTCGATCGGCATGACCGATGATGCGCCGGACTTTTCGTTCAGCCTGAAATTCCCGTATTACTTCTAAGCAAAAGCAAAAGATCGCAGCCTTCGGCGGCTCCTACATTGGGATTCGAGTAATCCCTGGAGGAGCCGTCGAAGGCTGCGATCTTTTGATTCTCAGGCTCTTGCTCGTGACCACTCATCGGAAACACGTCCGCACCTGTCAGATCTTACAGGTGCGCTTTTCGCAGAAATAACTTCTGATAGCTCCAGCGTCTGGTCGCCGGTGACCAGCCCGGGCTCAGGAGATTTGCCATGACCATTCTTCTCGCTGCAGATTTGTTTCCTCCAAAAATTCCCATGGCAACTGATCTGGAAACACCAGAGGCGTATCACGGCGGTATTTCACTGGAAGCCGTGAGAACGGGTTACCTGACAGCTGTTGTCGATCCTTGGGTCAACCAGAGTATTGGAGAAAAGTGCGCCTTCCACTGGGATAACTCGCTCTTACCGGTTCGAACGATAGAAATTGATGACACCAACCTCAATAAACAGCTGCTGTTCCAGATCCCGGCAGGTCAAATCACCAACGGCGACGCTTACGCGTTTTACAAAGTAACCCGGCCACATCAGCAGCCTGTGAAATCCCAGGAAATACTGATGCTGGTCAAATTCACCCGGCCCGGCGGCGATGACAGCGACAGTGAACCGGGGAATTCCGGTCTCGTGTACACGCTGGATCCGGACCCGTCGAAGGGGGTGGATGCCGAAATGGCCAAGCTGGGCGTCAAGCTGTTGGCGAGCTACGTAAACTGCGCCACATTCGACCGAATTATCGGGCGCTGGGGTGACCAGTTGGTGTCCTACTATCCAGTGACCAGAGAGCAAGTCGAAGATCCGGTCAATAATCCGATCGTCCTCACCTTTACCGAAAATGACATCAGAGCACAAGGCAACGGCAGGAATATCGAACTGAATTATCAGGTGTTCGACCGGGTCGGCAATCTGCCGGATCCGAACGCGCCATGGTCGAAAGTCACCTATGTGAATGTGGACCTGAGCATCAGCCGCTTGCCGGCGCCAACAATCTGGGTCAACAACCAGAACGTCACCACCATCGACCTGAAGGTACTGGGCACGAGCGACGCCGATGCGCGGGTTTATTTCACCTCGCCGGATTTCCAGATTGGAGACGAAATCGAGCTTAGGTGTACCGGCCAGACACCTGAGGGAGTACCTGTCACGATCGGACCGTTGGTACACACGGTCGGCGCCGTGCCTGGGCACTTCGATTTCAAGCTGGCCAATGCCTCGATCAGGGCCATGGTCAATGGCTCGGCCACGACCAACTACAAGTTAATCCGCGCCAACGTACCTGCGCGTCCGTCCAATGACGTTGTTATTCCAATCACCGGCGAAGTCAGTCAGTTGAAGCCGCCAACGGTTGTCGAGGCGCCGGATTACAAACTTGACCCGAACCGGCATCAGAATGGCTTCACCGCGGTGTTTGACACTTCGATGTTTGGCGCAAATCACGAGGTAAAACTGGAAATCGCCGGCAGACCCGGCGCCGGCTCAGTACCTCCCCAGCAAAAGCCGGTGGCGGGACAGTCGAAAGTGCAATTCGACATTGATTTCTCCGTCACCGGGGCAAATCTGCAGCGCAGTGTGGAGTTGATATACAGCCTGATAGTTAATGGACAGCCGACGCCGGTGCAGAGTGTGTCGCTGGTGATTGGTGAGTTGCTGCAGTCGAGCATGCCGATGCCGAAGATCGAGGGGTTTGATGGTGAAGTGCTGGATGTTGGGTTGATCAAGGATGACACGAAGGTACTGTGCGGAGCTTGGCCGTTTCAGCGGATGGGGTTACCGATTTGGTTGGAGTATGTGGAGACGTTTGCGGGGGGTGGGGAGCGGGTCAAGC
>NZ_RCNX01000029.1:0-39396 GCF_004307595.1 Pseudomonas sp. Sample_23 | reverse complement strand
CGATGCCGACGGCGATCTGGTGGCGGTGGCCAACTGCGCGCCAAGCTTCAAGCCGATGCTGTCGCAAGGATCGGGCCGCACGCAGATTGTGCGCATGAATTTCATCGTCACCAGCACCGGCAATATTCAGCTCAAGATTGACCCGGCGATTGTGCTGGCCTCGCGTGCCTACGTCGACGCGGCCATTTTGGAAGTGCTGCCGAAGAACAAGACGCCGGGCGAATTCACCCGGGTCAAGGTCAACGATCGCGGGATTGTCGTATCGGGCGATAACCCGGAAACGCTCGCCGCCATGGGCATCAAGGACAGCTACACCAAGACCGAAATCGAGGCGATGATTGCCCAGGCCTCGGCCTTGCCTGTGGGTGCAACGGTCGCGTTTCCGCTCGACAAGGTCGCACCCGGGTTTCTGGAGCTGGACGGCAGCGTCAAAAGCATCGCCGTCTATCCCGATCTGGCGGCGTTCCTCGGTACGGCCTTCAACAAAGGCGACGAGGGTGCCGGCAATTTTCGCTTGCCGGAATCGCGCGGCGAGTTTCTGCGCGGTTGGGATCATGGGCGCGGGATCGATGCGGGCCGTACGGTTGGAAGCTGGCAGAAAGGGACGCTGACCACCTTCGACGACCCATCGACCGGCGCGTCTGTCGACTCAATCCGCATGAGTTCCATTGCCGGTGGCGCTGACACTATCTCGAACCCCGGCGACTATCCAAGTGTGGGGATGACGTTTATCTCCAGTGGCACAAACGCGGCGAATTTTCTGGCATCAGGTGGCGTTACTCGCCCGCGCAACTTGGCGGTGATGTGGTGCATCAAGGCGTGGAACGCGCCAATCAATCAGGGGAACATCGACATTGCCGCGCTTGAGGCTTTGGCCACGCAGGCAACGGAAGTCAAGCTGGGTACGGCCAAGATCGCCACGCAGGCGCTGACGGATGCCGGCACCGATGACGCCACGATTGTGACGCCGAAAAAGCTGCGGTTTGGCTTTCAGATTCAAAAGGCCGCTAACGGCTACATCGTTTTCCCGACTTGGCTGGGAGGGCTGATTATCCAGTGGGGTACTGTTAACGGCGGCACCGGCGATCTGTCGGCGCCATATCCTATCCAGTTCCCGAATGGGGTGCTTCAAGCCGTGGTAAGCATGGGGGATAAAACGGCTAGCGCACTCGGTGGCATAACCCTCTACGCGACCGCATCAGGCATGGCATCCAAAACAACACTAACAGTTAGAGCTAACGGCACTGACGGCCAAGGTGCGTCGGCTGCACGCTACATCGCCATCGGCCATTAAAGGGGTGCTTATGAAGTACGCAATATTTAACGATGACTCGACGCTGCAAACCTGCCTGATTGATGGCGTGCACCAAATTCCAGAGACGGCTGTAAGGCTGAGCGAAGCGCAGTTTTTTCAGATTACTCAAGAAACCGACGGGGTTTGGTGTCTGGTCGAGGGCAATATCGTCAAAGAGCCTTTCCCCGAGGCGGTGCCGAACTATCCGCAAGTGGTTGCGGCCGAGCGCTTCAAGCGCGAAGCGATCGGCGTCTATGTCGACGGCCTGCAAATCGAAACGACCCGAGATAGTCAGGCGCTGATTGCCAGTACCGGGTTGTCCGCCGTCCTCGATCCTGAATACCGCTGCAACTTCAAGACGGTCGGCGGGTTTGTCGAAATCGGCGCGGCGCAAATCATCACGATCGCTAAGGCGGTGCGGGCGCATGTTCAAGCCTGCTTTGACCGCGAGCTGACGCTGTTGCGCGCGATCGAGGCCGGCGAGTATCACGACGAAATGCTGTCGCAGGGCTGGCCGAACTCTACGCCGCCAGATCCGGCCGAGCTGCAATAGACGCCCCGCACTGACGGGGCGTTTTCTTTTCCGTTACGCGTAACACGAACACCCTCACAGCCTCGCTTATGCGGGGCTTTTTCGTTTCTGGAGATTGACCCATATGGCAGGTTCTTTTTTTCACGGCGTGACGACCACGCTGATTGATACGGGTGCGCGCACTATCTCGCTGCCGTCGTCCTCGATCATCGGTCTTTGCGACACCTTCACCCCTGGCGTTCTCGGCGGCGGCACAGCCAAGGCCGGCGAGCTGGTGCTGCTCACGTCCGAGCGCGAGGCGATCGCCGCTTTCGGTGCCGACTCGGCGATCACCAAGGCCGCCCAGGCGATCTATGTGCGCGCCAAGGCTGTGATCGTCGCTGTCGGTGTGCCCAAGCTCGAAGACGCCGCGCTGCAAACCTCAGCGATCATCGGCGGCGTTCTGGTCGGTGGCCAGCGTACCGGCCTGCAAGCTTTGCTTGATGGCAAGAGCAAGCACAACGCGCAACCCAAGTTGCTGATCGCCCCGAAACATTCGGCCACTCAGGCCGTGGCGACCGCCATGGACGCACTGGCCGCCAAGCTGCGCGCGATCGCGATTGTCGACGGTCCGAACACGACCGACGAGGCGGTGCTGGCCTACGCCCAGGAGTTCGGCAGCAAGCGCATCTATCTGGTTGATCCGGGCGTGCAGTATTGGGACACGGTGACCAGCGCGACAATCGATGCCCCGGGTTCTGCCTGGGTGGCGGGCCTGTTCGCGTGGACCGATGCGACTTACGGCTACTGGGCTTCGCCGTCCAACAAAGAGTTTGTCGGCATCACCGGCACCACTCGCCCGATCGAGTTCCTGGACGGCGACGAAACCTGCCGGGCCAACCTGCTCAACAACGCCAATGTCAGCACGATCATTCGTGACGGCGGCTATCGCCTGTGGGGTAACCGCACGCTGTCGAGTGATCCGAAATGGTCGTTTGTCACCCGCGTTCGTACCTGCGACATCCTGATGGATGCGATCCAGGCGGGCCACAAATGGGCGGTCGACCGCTCGATCACCAAAACCTACGTCAAGGACGTGACCGAAGGCCTGCAAGCGTTCATGCGCGACCAGAAGAACGCCGGCGCGATCATCAACTTTGAAGTCTACCCGGACACCGAAATGAACACGGCCAGCCAGCTCGAACAGGGCAAGGTTTATTGGCGCATCCGTTTCACCGACGTGCCGCCGGCTGAAAACCCGAATTTCCTGATCGAGGTCACCAACGAGTGGCTGACTGAAGTGCTTGAAGCCTAAGGGGGCTTACCGATGATTCCTCAAGTTCTTAAGAACATGAACCTGTTTGTGGACGGCGTCAGCTTTTCCGGCGACGTGCCCACCCTGACCCTGCCGAAACTGACCCTGAAGACCGAGGACTATCAGGGCGGCGGCATGTTCGCCCCGATCGAGTTTGCCGTGGGCATGGAAAAGATCGAATCGGCCTTTACCACCAACGGCGTGCGTCGCGAGGCGCTGAAGTTCTTCGGTCTGGCTGACCAGACGGCCACGAGCCTGACGTTTCGCGGCGCCTTCGCGGATCTGAAAGGCCGCATTACACCGGTGATCGTCACCATGCGCGGCGGCGTGAAAGAGGTGGACATGGGCGACTGGAAGCCGTCCACCGTGGGCGAAATCAAGCACGCCGTGAAACTCACGTATTACAAGCTCGAAATCGACGGTCGCCTCATGTACGAGATCGATCCGCTCGCAATGATCATGGTTGTCGACGGTGTCGACCAGTTGGCCGCCGAACGCTCGGCCCTCGGCCTGTAAGGAAATAGAACATGACCCAAGAAAACGCAGAACAGAAAGTCCCGTCCTGGCTGGAAATCAGTGACGACAGCGCAATCATCACCTTGAAGGGGGCCGCCGACTTCGGCGGCATCAAGGTCGACAAGCTGACCATGCGAGCGCCGACGGTGCGTGACACGCGTGCGGCAACTGCCACGGCAAAGGGTGATTACGAGCAGATCGAAATCAACATTCTGTGCAGCCTGCTCGGTGCGACCGAAAAGGAAATCGCCGCCCTGACTCAGCGGAACTACAACCGCTTGCAGGCTGGCTATTTTCGCCTGGTCGAAGAGGACGAGCTTTAACACCGAGTCCCAACGGGTAGCGGCCAAGACCTTAGCGAGAGAGACGGGTTTCTCTGCCGCCGAGATTGAGGCCATGCCCTTTGACCGGATGCTGTGGTGGCTCAGGGATTGAGCCGCTTTTAACTCGGCGAACATAGGGCACGCACATGAGCAAGAAACTAGCGCTCGGTCTGGTGATTGGCGGGGCTGTCAGTTCGACGCTGGGAGCGGCGTTCAAGGACGCCACCGGCCGTATCAAGAAGCTGGAAGAAACCGGTAAAAAGGCTCGGGTCCTCGAAAAGACCATTGGCGAAACCATGCGCCTGCAAGCCGAGTTTCGAAAGGCGCACATGGCCGGCGAGAAGGGCGCCGAGGATCTGCGCAAGAAGCTGGAAGCCAACTTGGCCGCGCTGAAAAAGCAGGGCGTTGAGGTTCGCAACCTCGGCAAGGCTTACACCCAGATGGGCAAGATTGCGCAGGGTGCCGAGCTGAAGGCCAAAGGGCACATGCAGCTCGACGAAGGCAAGCAGCAGATGCGCAGCAGTATCGGGCGGGCGACTGCCGCCACGGCGCTGATGGCTGTCCCGACGAAGATCAGCGCGGACTACGGCGCGATCATTCGTGACATTGCGATCAAGTCCAACATTGCCAACACGCCCGAAGAGGCGACACTGTCCAAGACCGTGATCGACACGTCACGCGATACCGGCATGGCGCGCAATCAGGTGGCCGAGGTGGTCAACGCCCTGGTGGGTGCCGGCATGGAGCTGGACAAGGCGCTGGCCTACGCACCGACGGCGGCCAAGTTCGCTGTGGGGCAGGGTTCGGATGGCACCGAAACCGCCCGGATGATCAATGCCCTGGGGCAAAACGCCAAGATCACCGACCCTGCAATGATGCAAAAGGCGCTTGAGGCGATCGCCTACCAAGGGCAGGCGGGCAGCTTTGAGGCGGCGGACATGGCGCGCTGGTTCCCTGAACTGCTCGCGGGTATGGGCAAGCTCGGGATCACCGGCATGGACTCGGTGACGCAACTGGGTTCGATGCTTCAGGTGCAGATGAAGACGGCCGGCGGTTCCGACGAGGCGGCGAACAACCTCAAAAACTGGATGGAGAAAATCGGTTCCGGTGACACGGTGAAGGCCTACGAAAAGGCCGGCATCGATTATCAAGGCTCGATGAATACCGGCCTTCAAAACGGCAAGTCCACCTTGGAATCCAGCTTCGCGCTGGCCCAAAAATACATTGAGGCGACCGACCCCAAGAAGGCCGCCGAAATGGCCAAGGCGACGGCCGCAATCAGCAAGGAATCCGACCCCGAGAAAGCCAAGGCCATGATCGCCTCGCTGGAATCGGCGTTGCGTACCGGCGACCTGTTCGCTGACATGCAGGTCAAGGGCGCCTTGACCGCGTACATGCAGAACAAGGACCTGTACGACAAGCTTAAAAAGGAGTCGGCCAGCGCGACCGGGATTCTGGATAAGAACCTGGAAGAGCGCCGCCAGTCGTCGGCGCAGAAACAGTCGGAAATGGTGCAGAGCCTCGACGACTCGATGCGCGCGATCGGCGACGCCATGCGCCCGGTGACGGACGCCGTGGTAGACGGGATCGGTTCTGTCGCGCGCGGGCTGGCCAAGCTGTCCGACGAGTCGCCGCGACTGGTGTCTGCGATCGGGCTGGCCACCGCTGGCATCCTCGGCCTGTCTACGGCCATGAGCGGCCTCAAGATGGCCAAGGGGCTGATGAACATCGGCCGTGGCTCGCTGATGGGTAACCCGAACATCCCGCAAAAAGTAATCGTGACCAACCTGCCGGCAGGTGGTGCGGGTGGTGGTCTGGACGGGGCCGACGTCGATGCCGGCGACGGCAAGAAGGAAAAGGGCGGAAAGGGGAAAGGCAGGGGCGGTCGCGGTTTCGGTCGTGGCATGGGCATCGGGTCAGCGGTCAAAGGCACGGCGGTTCTCGCGGTGGCTGACGCTGGTTTCAAGGCCTATGACACCTATCAGAACGCCGAGACTCAGGACGAGAAAGCCGAGGGCTACGGCTCGGCGGCTGGCGGTTTGGCGGGCACGCTCGCTGGTGCGGCGGCCGGTGCCGCGATCGGCTCGGTGGTGCCTGTGATCGGTACGGCGATCGGCGCCTTGATCGGTGGCGTGCTGGGCAACATGGGCGGCGACTCCCTGGGCGGCTTTGTCGGCAAATCGCTGTTCGGTGCCGATGATGCCGCGAAGAAAATGCCGGACGCCGGGCCGTTGATGATGGCCAACGCCGGCAAGGACATTGCGCCGGTGATGGGCGATATCGCCAAGTCTTTTGCCAAACCTGCTACGCCATTGATGATGGCCGCGCCGGGCGCGGCGCCAGTGGCCAGCGCATCGGCAAAGCCCGGCGATGTGGGCCGCTCGATGATGCTGCCCGAAGCCAGTGCAGACGCCAAGCTGGGGCCGTTGGCCAAGGCAGCGCCGGCCAGTGCGCCGGCGCCAAAGGTCGAGTCTAACGTGGCGATCAGTGCGCCGTTCTCGCTGACGGTCAACGGTGACGTCAAGGACGGCAATCAACTGTTCGCGCAGATCAAGCCGCAGCTCGATCAGTATTACCGCGACATGGCCAAGCAGCAGGAAAGCCGCAATCTGTTCGATGCGCCGCACGTGTGATCAGGGGGATTTATGGAAGCATTGGGGCAGTTGCAGTCGGGGATTAAATACTTGGCCTCGGCCGGGGAGACGGGCCGGCGCAGCCTTGACGGCATGATGGCGCCGGTTAACGGCGCGATCGGGGAAATCACCGGCGCCGCGTCCGAGCTGGAGGGCTTGCCCTTTGTCGGTCCGGCGATCGGGGCCAAGCTTCAGCGCGCCATGCGCGGGATCAATGCCGCCCAGGCGCAAGTCGGGCGGGTGGTGTCGATGTACGGCACGGCCACGCGCGCGGTGGCGCAGATCGACGAGCGGCTGGGGGTGCTGAAGGAACAGGCCGGGCGCGCCGCCACGGCCATCAACAAGATCGCCGGCAAGGCCAGCCCGGCGTTGGCCAACATCGTGCCCACCGGTGCGTTTGCCACGGATCAGACGCCGGCGCCGGAGGCGGTGAAGCCGTTCCCGCACTTGCTGATCATTCAGCCGCAGGACCCGAAGGCGCCGCAGTACACGTTCAACCTCGACACCGCTGCGTTTGACGAGCTGCGCCGTTCCACCGAATTCCGTTGGGCCTCGCAAGAGCGCTTGGGGCGGCGGCCGGCGCAGCAGGGCGTGGGCATGGGCGACGAGAAAATCACGCTCAAGGGGGTGATCTTCCCGGGCTTCAAGGGCGGCTTAAAGCAGCTCGACACGCTGCGCACGCTGGGCGCCCAGCTCCAGCCGCTGACCTTGACCACCGGCTATGGCGACGTGCTGGGAACGTGGTGCCTCAAGAGCGTCGACGAGGAACAAAGCTCGCTGATGGCCGGCGGTATTCCGCGCAAACAGGCCTTTACCTTGGAGTTTGTCCGCTATGGCGACGACATGCAGAACGTCTGACGGGGATCTGCTCGATACCATCTGTCACAACTTTTACGGGCACTTGAATGGCAGCGTCGAGGCTGTGCTGGGCGCCAATCAGGGGTTGGCCGACGAGGAGCAGCCCTACCGCGCCGGCGTGGTGATCGTGCTGCCGGATCTGCCGCACCCGGTCACCGAGGCCGTGACCTTGTGGGATTGATCCCGTCCGGACACGCCGCCGGCGTCCTCTCGCGTTACGCGTAACGCTTCGATCCTTGGCCCGCCCTGTGCGGGCTTTCTTTTGGAAACAATCCATGACCCCCCGATTCCGCATTGTTGCCGATGGCAACGACATCACGGCGCTGCTGAACGATCGCCTGATTCAGTTGAGTGTCACCGACAAAGTCGGGATGGAGTCCGACGAGTTCGAACTACGCATTGATGACCGTGACGGGCTGGTGGTGCTGCCGTCCCGGGGCGCGGGGATCGAGGTCTACCTGGGCTATCTGGAGACGTCGCTGGCTCGGCTCGGCCGCTATGTGGTCGATGAAATTACGGTGTCCGGTCCGCCGGATACGATCGTGATCACGGGCAAGGCCAGCGACATGCGCGGCAGCGGCAAAACCATTCGCAGCGGTAGCTGGGAAAACGTGCCGTTGTCCAAGATCGTCGCCGACGTCGCGGCCCGCAACGGCTGGTCGCCGGTGTGTCCGGTCAACACGAAAGTAGTGCGCGCCGATCAGCTCAGCGAGTCCGATTTTAATTTCATCACGCGGCTGGCCAAGCAGTACGACTGCACGGCCAAGGTCGCCGACGGCAAGCTGTTGGTGATGCCGCGTCAGGGCGGGCAGAGTGCGAGCGGCAAGGCCTTTGCGCCGATCGTGATCACGCGCGAAGACGTCAGCCGCTGGCAGTTCCACCTTGGCGATCGCAGCAGCCACAAGGCGGTCGGGGCTAAACATCAAGACAAGAAGACCGGCAAGCTTTCCGTGGTGTCGCTGGAGAACGACGACGCCCCGGCCGGCCTGCCGGCGGTGCATACCGATCGCCATATTCACCCGAACAAGACGGCGGCCGAGGCGGCGGCGAAGGCCCGTCTTGCGGCGTTCAACCGGTCCACGGCCGGCGTGCGGCTGGAAATGGCCGGGCGTACCGATCTGTTTGCCGAACGATCAATCATCGCCCAGGGCTTCAAGGTTGGACTCGATGGCGAGTATCTGGCCGAGTCGGTGCAGCAGACGTACACCCAAGCCGGCTGGACCACCGTTGTCGAGTGCAACGGCGGCAAGAATGGCAAGGCCAAAGCCAAAGGCAAGAAGGGCAAAAAGCCCGCCAAGCCGGTCAAGGTCGTGAGCCTCAAATAGCGCGAGAGCGCACCCCATCCCGCCGCCTTGAGCGGCTTTTTTGTGCCTGGAGTTTGTATGCCGATCACTCAGCAGCAATTGCTGCAGATCCTCCCCAACGCCCGCCCAGTCGCGGGCGTTTTTGTGTCTGCACTGGTCACGGCCATGGCGCGGTTTCGCATTACCTCGCCGGTGCGCGAGGCGGCGTTTATCGCCCAGTGCGGGCACGAGTCGCAGCACCTGACCAAGTTGTCGGAAAGCCTCTACTACCGGGACGCCGAGCGCGTCGCGCGTTTGTTCAAGTCGGGTTTCGATGACAACCGTAACGGCCGAGCAGATCCGGCCGAGATCGAGGCCGCAAAGGCTTATCTGTGCAACTCGGAAAAGCTGGCCAACCGCGTCTATGCAAGTCGCATGGGCAATGGTCCCGAGGCGTCGGGCGATGGCTACCGTTATCGAGGGCGCGGCCTGATCCAGATCACCGGGCGCGACAACTACCGCCTGTGCGGTCAGGCGCTCGGCCTGCCGCTGCTCGATCGGCCGGAGCTGCTGGAGCAGCCGGAATATGCCGCGCTATCGGCGGCCTGGTACTGGTGGGATCGAGGCCTTAACGATCTGGCCGACGCCGGCCTGTTCGACGGCATCAGCCGGAAAATCAACGGGGGCGACGTCGGTCTGGCCGATCGCCGCGAGCTGTGGGCCAAGGCCAAGGCGGTGCTATGTCAATCCTCAATCTGATCCCGGCACCGGTGCGACCCTGGGCGATCGCCCTGGTACTGCTGTCGATCGCCGGCGCCGGTGCTGCCGGCAGTTGGGCGATACAGGACTGGCGTTACGGTAACGCGCTGGCCGAGCAGGCCCGCCAGTCCGCCGACGAGGCCCGGGCGGCCGCCGAGGCGACGGTGGGCGCGTTGGTGATCGAGCAGGACAAGCGCCTGGCGCTGGAGCAGCGCCTGAAAGACAACGACCAAACCCATTACAAGGATCTATCCGATGCGCAAACAGCTCAGCAACGCCTGTCTGATCGCCTTGCCACTGCTGATGTCCGGCTGTCAGTCCTACTCAACGCCGGCAGCGCTGCCGGCCGTTGTGACGGGGTGTCAGCCCCTGCCAGCGCCGGCGGCGTGGTTCATGGCCCCGCAAGAGCCGAACTTGACCCAGCGCATGCTCGGCGAATTATCGGCATCACCGACGTCGGCGATCGCGGATTGATCGCCTTGCAGGCGTGCCAGGGGTACGTCAGGGCGTTGTCCGTCGGGCGCAATTAACTGGATAGGTATATCCGACAGAGGGATAGCTGCCCTTTGTCGCATGTCCGGTAGCATGCGCCCGATCGATAATCAAAACGCCACTACTGTTTATATATCCAGTATTAGGCGATTCTAGATAGAATCGCCGCACTCGAACGACTGTTGTAGGAAGGAACCCCCCTATGTCGGATACACCCTCTGTAAATCCTTTGATCAAAAGTGACCAAGCGTCTACTATCGACGCGATATATCAGTACCTTGCGTGGATGTGTCTTCAGAAAGGCAATGACCCGGAAGCGCATCCGGGCGAGTGGCTGCACTTGGAAACGGTGCGGTTGGCCGTTGCTTCGCTCAAGAATGTGTAAATTTACACAAAATGTGGACGAGCAAAGGCGGGCGCGTTATTCTGAGCGCCGTCAGCCCCTTGGGGGCTAAGCAGTTAGAAGAATTAGAGAATTTCGGCAGGCTTAAAAAAGAAAACCCCCGACCTTGGCGGGACGGGGGTTTCTGGTAATCAGCACAAATTGGCTTCAAACCGGGCAGGTAGAAGTCTATTAGCTGATCACCGCATAAGCAAGCCCTAGCCATTAGGGATGTTTGGATGATCGGCGAAGCCTCAGCAGAAGGCCGCCCCGGCATTATGCGGGGGCGTATAGATTTGCAGCCCCCGGCTCGCGTCCAGCGGCTGGCCTTGGCTGTTGGTGGCGCGCTATGAAGCGGGTCAACCAATTTTTGCCCGGCTCTGTTGAGGCTGCCGCATACGCCGGCCTTGATGCCATCCCGGATATCCTGACCAAACGCCCAAAACTTCCACCGCGTGACCGCACCGGTCAAAAGCGGCGCCTTACCGGCGTCACTGAAGATCAAGGCCGGATGTTCGGTGGTCTGTTCAAGAAGGCGATCGCCCGAGTTCACGAAGAAGCCGACAAGCGCGAGGGTAAATTCCTGCGCCGCTTCGACGATATTAACGACTCGCGCACGTATCAGCAGCGCTGGGACGCGCTCGCCGAGCTGATTGGCCCGCTGTGCGCGCGCCTCGATCTGGCTCAGATGGTGGTTGGCTGGATGGACAAGCATGGAAAAATGCACGTCAACCGTCAGCGCAAGTTGTGCGAGGACTCGGGCGTTCGCGAGTGGACGCTGTCGCGGCTGCTCAGCGATCTTGAGCGCGCCGGTTATGTGCGCCGCAAGTTCCGCCGGATTTTCTACAAGGGTAAAAAGTGGATCACCCGTGTCACGATTCACGTTCGCCGGCGTTTCTTTATCGATTTGGGGCTGGGCCATGAGCTGGCCGAGGCTCAAACCCGCAAGCGCGTAGAGCGTCGCACCGTCCTGGGTGTGGCGCAGACGCGCACTCGGCAATCCTTGGAAAAGGAAGCGGCCGAGGCCAAGGTGCGCAAAGACTCGCACGACGCCGCCCAGCGCGCCGTCCGGCAAAAGCAACACCAGCAGAAGCAGCTCGACAAGGTCGAGTATAAAAGAGCCTGGACGGCGGCCTGGGTGGCATTTGCCCAAGCTAATGCAGACCTTGGCCGGCTCCAGCTCTCCCAGGCATTCGCCCGGGCGCACCCTCACTTCGCTATACACCCCGACTCGCTGCCCTAGCGCACCTCTCCCCAGCACCGCCACCGGCGGTGCCTTCGCTCGCCTGCGTCCTGCCAGCGCCCTCTCGGGTGCCTTCGGCGACCTCATTCCCCTCGATTTGTCCTCTTTGGCACCCACATTTCCGACGAAATCGCCCCTGAAAAAGTCGGCGCGCCGATCGAGCAGTTAGGTGCTTTTGAATATCTGCAAGATTAGTCGCTCACTGGTACCGAAGGGCTTTAAAAGATCCGCTTTAAAGCTCAATAACCGTGCCATTTGTGCATGACGAGCTGACGAAATAGATATGCCTGCCCACTTCGCGCCTGGAGGCGCGGGGCAAGGAAACAGCTCTGCGGTCACACCGTCGCCGTTCCTTCAGTGAGGCGCCTTCCAGTCGCTGTGGGACGTTCCAAGCTCGCGCTCGACTCAAGCCCTGGACGACGTCCCTTCGCTCCTTCACGCGCCGCCTGCGGCCAGTCGGTCGCGCAAGCGCTCCAGTGATCAGGTCGGGGGCTGCCCTGCGTTCGGTGTTCTGCCTGTTGCCTCCGCGTTGCCTGTATCAGCGATTACAGGCGACAGCGAAGGCCGTGGCCGCGCTCGGCGTGTGTCGTGGCTCTGGCGGCCTTGTGGTGCGTTTGGCGACTGGGCGCATCATGAGCCTATTAACGAAATAACGAATTGACGAATTAACGAAACGCGAATAAGGTTCATCCCAAGGCCGGGCATTACGTCAAGGCCGCACTCCGGGATAAAACCGATGACTAAACAAGCACCGCATGTGGTCGCTTTGAAAAAAGCGTTCTTCGATCGTTACGCAATTCAACTCAATGTTCGTATGGCTGGGGGATCGCAGCGCGATTGCCTAGTGCTGGCGGTACCGGAATTTCGCAAGCTGCCCGAGGTCGACCGTGTGCAGTTGGTGGATATCGGTATCTGGCTAGAGGCTCAAGGCTACTATTCGTGCGAGGATTACGGCCGCGTTGGGTTGCTGGCGTCCCCGTCTGGCTGGACGTGCTGGCATGGCGGGGCCTCGGTCAAGGTCAGGTACTGCCCTGATCGATTAACGAAATAACGATTTAACGAAATAACGACAACCGCCGGCACTGCCGGCGGTTTAGCATTGGAGGCTGATGGATGTTTGCTTTGTTGCGGCGTGACGGGTCACGCGAGGAATTCGACGCGCCGGATATGTGGGAGGCGATGCGCACAGCGCTGCGTCTGGACGCCGCTCAACTGGAAGTGCCGGGTGATCCCCCGCGTTCGATGACTGCTGATCAAGTGCGCCAGGAACTGGCTCTGAATCGCCCTGGCTTGTTCGATGCTTATGCGCCTGGGTGGATGCCTCCTACGGTTGAGGAATTCCGCGAGCTGTTGCGGGTGACCGGGTTGCCGGGAAGTGCGGCCGGGCTGCTGGTCGGTGTTTCACAGGATAAGATCCGCAAGTGGGCCGGTGGCAAGGGGGATGTGCCTTACGCAGTCTGGCGCCTGCTGAGCATTTATGCCGGGTTGGCCAAGCCTTCAGTCCGAAATGACGAATTAACGAAATAACGAATTGACGAATTAACGAAACAAATTTAAAGTCTGCTCCAAGGCCGGGCAATTCCCCGCCAAGGCCGCCCACCGGAGCAGACCCCGATGACCCAAGCAAAACCCCTGACCAATGCCCAGCAAGTCGCCGCGACCATTCTTGATCAGCTCGGCGCTCGCCGTTTCATGGTGATGACCGGCGCCCGCGAGCTGGTGGCCACCTCTCAAGGTCTGCAATTCAAACTGCCGGCGAACTTCGCCCGGGGCGGCGTGAACATGATTCGCGTTGAGCTGAATGCGATGGACACCTACGACGTGATCGCCGGCCGCTGGGCGCGCCTCGACTTCAAGGAAAAGACCCGCGAGAACGGGGTATATGGCGAGGATCTGCAACGCGCTTTCACCCGCCTGACCGGTCTGGATACCCACCTATAAGGAAGCCTGCCCCGGCACGCGCCGGGGCCTGCCAAGGAGCGCCCGTTATGGCCCGCAAAACCAAGTCGATCCAGTATGTTCCCCTTGAAGAGCGCCCCGAATTCATCGCGGCCATGGCGGCCTTGCCGACGGATCCGGCCGAGCTTGAGGTGCGCGCCGAGCGTGTATTGCAGCTCTATCATGACGCCATGCTGGCCGCCGACGTGCAGGCGTTGGATGACGCCCATCTGGTGCATCAGGCGTGTGTGGTCAAGCTCAATGGCGGCACGTCTCGCGGTTGTGCCAGCGTGCAAGACGTTTTAGCGGCCAAGTTCGCTGCGCCGGCGGGTCAGGTACCGAATTGGGGGCAGTCGGGCGAGTTCCTGCTGGAGGTCGACGGCATGCGCATGGTGGTCAAGATGGGTGCTGGCAGTCTGGCCAATCACGTCGGCGCCGATCTGTACGCGGTGGACTTCGACAAGCCGTTTATCAGCCGCACCGGCTATCGTCACCAGTTCATGCGCCCGGCCGCACACGTCGGCCGCACCGTCGATCAGGCGGTGCGGGCTGAAGTTATGGAAGCATCGGCCCGCGAAGGCTGGGCCACGACGATCGATCAGGAACACGGTAAGCCGAAAGACCGCAAGGTCTGGCCATGGCTGGCCGATGCGTTGGCCGGCGTTCGTCCTGATGGTCAGTTGGCGATGTTCGGTGATGCCCCAAAAGACCCGAATGCCAAGAAGCCCATGAGCAACAAGGAGCGGCAGAAAGCCTTTCGCGAGCGGCAGCGCAAACTCAAGGAAGAGCAGGGCATGCAGGCCGTGCTGCTGGACGAGGAAGAGCGTCAGTTGATCTACCGACTGCGAGAGCTGAAACGCAAGGCCGACCCGATCGACGATCCGCGCCCGTTCTTGCTGACCCAGCGCGATCGCACTTACCTGACCAGTGCATTGGACTACTACGAATTTTGCACCTATGGGAAGTGGAGTCAGGAGTACCCGAAACAGAACCTGCGCGAGCTGTATGTGCGCCTCAGTGTGCATCGCCAGTACGCGCAGGAAACTGACTTTCCGCCGGTCGAGAAGCGTATGGCCTGGGAGCATGAACAGGTGACCAAAAGCATTTGGGACGGCCTCAAAGCACAGGTGGCCGACCTTGAGCGGGAAACCTGCCTGTTGGAAGGCGAGCGCAACAAGGCGCACGCGGCGATCGCGACCTGGGAAAACCGTCTGCGCGCTGCTGGCCAGTCGACCGACTATCGTCCGTTGCCGGGCGAGCAGGGCCACGTTACCGTAACGAATGACAAGGAATAAGCCGATGACTGAGACGTCGAAGTTTGCCGACAGCCCCATGTCAGCCTCAAACGAGGTGCTGGACGTCGGCCCGTTGCTGTCGCTGGATGAGGTGTTGAACATTCGTGATGCGGCGACCTATCTGGTGCGCGTCGAAGGCGAGAGCATGCAAGGTGCCGGCATTTTCGACGGCGACCTGCTGGTGGTGAGCAAGGCGCTGGAGCCGGTGCGCGGGCAGGTCGTGATTGCCGTGGTCAACGGTGAGCCGCTGTGCAAGCGCCTGGACTTCTGCACGCAAGGCCCGGTACTGCGCTCGGAAAACCCGCGTTTCCCGCCGCGTTACGTGCTGGAAGGCGACGATTTTTCTGTTTGGGGTGTGGTGACGCACAGCGTGCGCAGCCATGTTCACCGTGTTTGAGTCGCAGGCCATGCCGACCCCGTCCAACTTTCCGAAAAAGCCGATCCTGCTGCCGCTGACCGATGCCCAGGTGCGCGCCGGTGCTCGCCCGGGCGAAAGCTGGGAGCAGGCCCGGCGCCGGCTGGAGGCGGCGCGAGTGCGCGCAGCGGCCGCCGGTGAGGCGATCGAGCTGGGCGAAACGAGTGCGGCCGAGTCGATCGACGCTATCGGCGACGACGTCGATGCGCCGGAATTTGCCTTTGCCGCGCTGAGCGTGCCCGAGCGCGCCGCCGCTGACTCGCTGGTCGACGACTGGTCGGGGCTGACGGTCGCCCAGGTGGCGGCGCTGGCCGCGCCCGGGGATGACTGGGAAGCGGGGCGCAATCGGGCGTATCGTCTGCATCATTGCGTCACCGCCTGCGCGCCGTGCCCGCTGTGCAATCCCGACGGCGTGCAGCCGTATGGCGGGTGGCTGGACCGGCCCGGGCATGATTGCCGGGCCTGCGAAACCCGGGCCAGCTACAGCAAGATCCCTCACAGTTTTTGACGACAAGGAAATCCCCCGATGCCCCGCAACGAACCGTTGTCCCTGACCCTGCCGGCCGAGCTGGTCGACGCGCTGGCCGACTATGCCCGCGCCGATGCCGAGGCTATGCGTGAGGCGGTGGCACTGGCCGTCACCGGCGATCCGGTGCGCCATGATGACCGCGAGCGCGAACGCACGACCCTGGCGCACGCCTTGGCCTTTCGCCTGCTCAATGACCTGCCGAAGTTGTCAGCCGAGGGCGATCTGGCCGACGCGCTCAATGAGCGTGACGAGGTGTACGAAGACTACCGGCGCAGCCAGCCGCGCCCAAGCCGCTGACAGGAATCCCCACCATGACCGACCCGACCCGCATTGAGCAACGTTTCCCGATGGCCCTGACCTTGGGCCAAATGAATGACCTGATCACCCGCCTGGACGCCTCGGCGGCCAGTGAGGCCGACCCGAATGCCCCGGTGTTCGCGCTGCTCGATGACGTGCGCGAGGCGCGCAAGCAGGCGCTGAGCCTGGCCCCGCGCCCGGTTGAAATGCCGGTCGGTGGCAAGGCTTGAGCTTCGCCGTTACCCGTAACGAATCCCCCTGAAAGGAACCCGATTTATGTTGACCGAACAGCCGTTCCCGCAAGTGCGCACCACCGTGCGCGATCCGATGAAAACGCTGATGGTGATCGACGGACCGCTACAGGGTCAGAAGATCGGCGCTGCGCATGACTGCTTTGAAGCCTTTGATGTGCTGACCGGCGAATCGCTGAAGGTCTGGTATTGCCTGAAGGCCCAGGCCGAGGATTATGTATGGTCATGCGCCGCGAAAAGCTGAGTCCGCCGCGTTACGAATAACGCCGCTTATGTAAAACGACCCCCACCAGTCAGGCGACCGGCGGGGGGCTTTTTTTACGTCCGTGGTTCCCACTTTACGCAAAAGTGGGTGCCCACTTTGCTATCATCTGGTTTTACGCAATACCCGCCCATTACTCGCAAAGGAAGCCTTGCCCATGCCACGACGCAACGGAACCAAAAAACAACGCGCGGCCGAGCTGCTGTCTACGGCCACGCGCGGCCCGGACATGGGCCTGACCTTCACCGCTGCCGGTCTGTCGCCGGAGCAGAAAAAGGTGTTGGAGGCTGAGTTGGCCGATCGTTATCGCCTGTGGTCGCGAACCTGGTTGTTGCCTGAGTTGCGGCGATTGGTGCCGGAGCTGGCCAAGTTGGCCGCGAGCGATCCCGCCGCGCTTGAGCGAACCCATGGCCCGTACGTGAACGGCGCGTGACGCGTCACAACCTACCGAGATAAGGAGATTCAGCCATGTCGCAGGGTTATCAGCCGCTGCCCGGATCTGCCCGCGTCGCACCGCCGCCGCGTAACCCCAACGGCGGCGAAGCCTCGGAGCGGTTCGACTGGCAGCCACGCGGCCGGCCGACACCGGTGCAGGAAGCGGCGCCGCGTCGCACGCTGTTGCAGCGTCTGTTCCGGGGCGGCCTTGGCCGGCCGCTGGTCAATCTGTGGATCGAGGTCCACCAGTGCCACGACAGCCAGCGCATCACCGACACCCAGCTCAAGCTAGGCCGCTACACGCTGCTGCGCTGGCAAACCATCCGCACCGACATGGACGCTTTCTAGCGTCATGGCCGGCGCGTGACGCGTCACAACCTACCGAGAAAAGGAGATTCACCGCATGAACACCCCTGATTTGATCCTGCCCACCGTCGCCGTCGAAGGCGACGAGCTGGTGATTCGCATCACCCTCGACATGCTCTGTCACTCCGTGACCATGGGCGACAACTGGCCAACCCACGGCGACGGCACGTCGACCGCCACCATCGTCGACCGCGAGTTGTTCGCCCAGGAGCTGACCGGCGAGCTGCTGCGCGAAGACGAACAGGGCGCCACGCCGTTGCTGCGCCTGTTTGACGACATGGCCCTGGAAGTGATCGAGCAGAGCGGCGAGTCGATCGAGCTGCACGAATACGAGGACGACGATCAATGAGCGCCCCGGCTCTGGTGTGCGCGGGCGCCCATGCCCGCCTGTTGGTCGACGGCGTCGAGTGGCCGCCGGTGGCCATCGGTTCGGCGCCGATCGGTCATACGGCGCTGTATACCGGCGTGATCAAGTTTGCCGGTCGACTATCGCCGGTGAGGCTCGGCGAGGCCGACCCGCTGTTGCCGGCGGTAGCGCGGTGGGTCGCTGCGCGGCCCTTCACCGGCCCCGGGGCAGTTCGGCGGCGGTTCGGCATCGGTCTGCATCGAGCGCGCCGGCTGCTGACGGCGCTGGTCGAGCGGCGGCTGTTGCGTGGCCAATGGTGCCGGGTGGCGTCGATCGCCTTTGTGGCCGGCAGCGAGGATTGGGCCTTTCGCATCTACCGGGTGCAGCCGTGGGCATGGGCGGATCTGCAAGGCGGTGCGTTATGAGTAACGCGATTATCGGCATCGCCTTGCCGGCCAACGTGGTCGACGTGGTCCGGAGGATGCTTGAGGATCTGAGCCGGGCGCCGAACGAGCTTTCGGTGGCGTATAAGCTGGGTGAGCTGCAAGGGGCCATAATGACTTTGGAGCGCTTGCAGCGTCTGAGCCGTGCCAATGCCGTGCGGCTCTGCCAGCATGCGGATGGTGTGGCCCGGCAGCGCGAGGTCGCGCTACAGGAGAAACCGCAATGACGTTGCCGTTAGGGCCAGAGTTTGAACAGGATCTGCGCGACCTGCGTGCGCTGTCGCCCGAGGTCGCTAGCCTGGCCGAACGGATCGCCCAGGCGGTGCGGCCGGAGGTGACCGAGTCCGGCGCCTCGGTGCTGACCTGGGCATTGTTCGAATTGATGGATGCACTGGCCCAAGACTGGCCTAACAGCGTGCGCGTGACCTGTTCGTGGTTGGGTGATCTACGCGTGTTGGGTGCGCTGACGGCCGCCGAGGTGGAGGGCTTCAAGGCCGAGGTGCGCCGCCTCGGAGGCAATGTGGCGTTACTGTAACGCGCCGTTGATCTGGTAGTCTGCCGCCATTGGCGGGCCGTGCAGGTAAGAGGGGGTAGCGGTGGCATTTTCGTATGAGGGGCCGGCCGTGCTGCGGTTCACTGGCGCGGGGCAAGCATGAAGCGCAAGGGTTACGAGGAAGGCAACTTTCTGGATTTGGTGCGCGCCGGCGCGGTTCGCGAGAGTAAGGCGGCGCGAGTGACAACCCGTAAGGGCGAGCAATGGGCCTTCTATTTTCGCCTTGGCGGACCGGCGTCTGATTGGCATGCGATCCGCTCCAAGCGCGAGCCAGTGCGCACCTGGGCGAAGCTGGACACGCTCGCGGAGTTTGCTGACAAGGCCGGTGTGCGAGTGTTTGCTGTCGAGCAGTAGCGGAAACGCCGGGCACAAAAAAGCCGCCTCTATAGGGCGGCTTTTTCTTTGGTAGACCGGTTACTAAGCGTTCTACCTGTCTCACAGGAAGCATTGACGTAAAGAAGAATACTATTGCGCAACACTGCGCGCAAGTTATTGCAACTATGTACAACATGGCGCGCCGCCAGTATCGGCGTGGGTTTGCGCAATCTATTCACATTTAGACGAGCACCAAGCTCCGCTTTTGAGCCGATACGCCGCACCACATTCCAGATTTTTGACGTAAGATAAACCCGTTGAATGTGAATCGTGATGTGGGTCGGGTTGCTAAACGAATTCTGGACCAAGGGCGCGGACTACTAACCCGCGCGGATGAAACCTGAGGCCCTTTAACCCGGCTGAACCTCACAGGAAGCATTGACATGTTCCGAGGGCGTCATGTGTTCCGGAAAAGCGCCTGGGGTTAGGTCGGACTTCAGAGACCTAAAGTATGAAGCGCAAGCCGAATGCACTGAAGGGGTTGATGATCCGGTTGATGGGTAACCTCATCTACGAATTCATCCGCGACAATTGGGACGATTGGCTGTAACAGCAATCAGACTGAGCGACGTGCGCCGCTCTAACTTCGGTTAGGGCGGTTTTTTTTGCCCATAAAAAAGCCCCGTCAGATGCGGGGCTTTGCTTTGGTGTTGGTCGACTTATTTGGTGCGTGGCTCGACCAAGTCTTTTAGGTCGCCAATGTCAGTTCCGTGCCGTTCCATGAACTCAAGTACCGCGGTGATCATGATGCGCGTGGATGATGTTTTGTGCTGGTGGGCAAAGTCGTCTAGCGCATCCTTGAAGCGGCTTTCCGGCTTGAAGTTGAGCGGGACGCGCTTATGAGGATCTGGCTTTTCGGTGGCGTTGCCGAGGACTGGCGATGCCGAACCGCGCTTAGGTGGCTCGCCTTTGCCGGCGGCGGATGGTTTTTTAACGATGGCGACCATGCGTTTTACTCCGATTCTTTAATTCTTCAATTCGTTATTTATTTAGACAGCTTAGTAAGCATGCTGTCAATTGCCGTTATCAGGCTGTCCGCTTGTTCGCGCGGCCCTGCGAACTGAGTTTCGACTATGGATTTGCCGGCATCTTGGGCGCGGCGATAGCAGTCCTGTTCGTACAGCGAAGGCAGCAGGGTGTAGTCGGTTTGCATCAAAAAGTTACGGCACTCGACCAGCTCTTTGCCGCTATTGCCTACGTGATTCAATACAAGGGCAATGCGTGAAGGATCTACGCCATGCTTGTCTACCAGCGTATTGGCCAAGCGGACGGTCGGCCGCATATCAGTCTTCGCCATGCCGGTCGGCAGGATTATCAAGTCGCAAACCTTGGCCAGCTCGACGGTCATGCTTGAGGCCAGTGGGCGGCCATCAAAAATAGTGAGGTCGTATTTGTCGGAGGCCTTCAGTGCGCTTGCAGCGGTGCCAAAGGCCTGCACGTTGATCGGGGCAAGCTTGGGATTTTGCAGGCGATCAAGTAGCCATTCGTAACTTGAGGACTGGTCGATATCCAAATCTGCAAGGAGTACGTCCCAACCGCCGAGGGTGTAGGTCGCCGCGAGCGCCTCGCAAATCGTTGTCTTGCCTACACCGCCTTTCTGTGAAAAAGCACCAATACGCTTGCCCATGCGAACCCCTAGTTAATTCGTTAATTCTTCAATTCGTTAACACAGGGCGAGTATAGGCCGGCGTGAAACGACTATCAAGAAAATAACGAATTAACGAAATAACGAATCGATCAGACCGAAAGAAGGCAGCGCGAAGGCGGGCCGCCGGCCGAAGCCGGAGAGGTGCGCACGGTGCGCGAAAATTCGGTAAGGGTGCGACTGCGGCGCTGGGAGCGGGGGCGGTTGAAATCCGTGTCTACTTCCATGACTGCGATCAGGCACAGCATGAAGCACAGCGCTTGCGGGGCCAGTACGCCCAGCGTGAAGCCGCGAGTGATCATGTGCGCCTTGTTCTTCGCGCCGAGCTTACTGAGGATGTTGCGCTCGACCATGCGCATGCCGGCATCATCCAGTTGCAGCTCGCTCGCGATAACCGGTGTCGGGAAGCCCTCGGCAGTCTTGACCAGAACGAACAGTTCGCTGTCCGACAGGTTCTGTCCCGGGTAGCCGATAACTTCCTCGCCGTGGATCTGAACGCGGGCATTCATGGGGTGCGCTTCCTTGCGAAATAACGGGGAGGGGGTGTTAGTTGGAAAGGTCGAGGCGGATAGCGTCCAGTTGACGGCGCAGCATGCCAAGCAAGTCGGCCATCTGTTCCATGTGTTCAACGGTGACGTGTCCCTGGTCAATGCAATACAAGGCTGTGGTTTGCATTGAGCCTGCCAGCGAATGGACTTCTTTAATCGCGACCACGCGGCGGCGCTGAATGGCCACTGCGCCGCCGATTTGGCTGATGGAGTGCGGGGTGATGTGGGAAACGTCGCTACCTTGCTGCATGGGGGAACCTGCCTTTCCTAAGTTGCGTGGCATGTTACACGCAAAGTGTAAATCTGAGCAATAAAAAAGCCCTTAGACTAAGGGCGGTTTTTCTATCTATCGTGCGATATGCGCACTACGCGGCCGACGATATCCAGCTTTTCAAGGGCTTCAGGTGTCAAAGTGCTATCAGCGTACTGGGAACTGTCACCCGCTTTCAAGGTGAAAGTGCCGTCCAGTTCGGGGCAGATCCAGCGAATCCAGATGTTGCCGGCAACAATGATCCCGAAAAGGTCAGCGCCGCGCACAGTGGTTTGCTCGCCATCAAGCAATAATTCGTCACCCTCAACGATCATCGGGGCCATGCTGGCATCGATCTGTTTGATGCAAAGCAGTTTATTGCGGTTCATGCCGCGCGCTTCGATATAGCTGACGCTGAACGCGGTGCTGTCTGTGGCCTGGGTCAAAGGCACGGCCCCGGCTTTGGTTTGAATGCTGGTTGGGTTGGCCGTCACATAGTCGGACGTAACCGCATTCAGACTGTCGTTATCGGTGTAGCCATTGATCCAAGCCGGAGTTTTCCCGAAGACTTTGGCGAGCAGCAAAACCATGTCGCTCGGCGGCATGCGCGAGGCCTGTTCCCAATTGGAAAAGCGGGAATAACCGAAGGGCTGGCCGGATGCTTGAGACAGGCGATCGGCCGTCTCTTCCAGCGTCCAACCCTTTTCCGCGCGACACTGCCTAATCCGTTTGGCCACAATTTCCATTAATTCAGACATGCGCAATCTCTCATTCGGCGCCGTGAGTTTTCACGCCTTGGCAATAGATGGATATTATCCGTAACCCGAATAAATATACACTTTAAGTGTAGATACTGCGAAAAAAAGCTTGAGGAATGGGATCCAGTCGAAATAGACTTACACTATTCGTGTAAAGGGGTTTCTATTCGTGGAACTAAATCAGTGGATTGAAAGCGTCGGTGGTGTGTCGGTGCCGGGCAAGTTGAGCCTAGGCGCTATCACCGCCGTTGCCACTCTGCTTGAAGAAGAACCGCGCACGGTGTCCTCGTGGTATCGCAAAGAGCGGCGGCCGTCTTTCAACGCCGGCATGAACATTCTTTCCAAGTCCGGCGGTGTCGTGGACTGGAACGGCATTTATGCGCCGTTCGCCTTGGAAGTGATGAAGGCCCGGGTGAAGAATGTCAGGGCTTAGCCTGCCGTCCGGATTCTCCACGTTGCCGATCGTTCTAAAGGTCGAGCAGCGATTTGGTGTTGCCGGGTTCGCCCGCTTAATCAAGCTGCTGGAGCAGTTCGCCGCCAGTCCCTCGCGTGCCGCCGGCGTCGTCGAGCTGGACGGCAGCGATTGGCGCGAGGCGTTGCAGATCGGCCCGCTTGAACTAAGCGTGTTCATGACTTACCTCGCGGCCGACGGCTTTCTGTACCTCGATCAACCGCCCGAACCAAACTCCCCGTTACGCGTAACGCTTTCGGACTTCCAAGCATTCTTGCCGGCTTCGCCGCTGCCCCGCGTCGCCAATGAATGGCGACTGTGGTTCATCGCTGAGGCGCAAATGCCTGAAGACCAAGGCAAAGACCCTTATATCCAATCTTTGTTCCGTCGTTGGTGTGCTTCCAATACGACGGTCGAGGAAATGAGAGCCGCCATAGAGCTGGCCAGCCAGGAGGGGGCGGACAAGTCGCCGGCCACCCTGCATAACTATTTGATGACTGTGCGCAAAGAAAAATTAGAAGTGGCGCGCCGCTGATGGCGTGCCCAAGGGGAATTCCTTGTTATTGATTGCACTGTCTGGCGGCCACCCAAAAGAGCGCACCGAAATCGCCGATCGCCTTGTTTCCTCTGGAAAGGCGCGCTTGGCCGCGTATTCCATGGAGACGCCCAGCGAGAAAAATGCCGGCCGTCGTGTCGAGCTGCTGCGCGCCTTCTTGGATGGTCCGGCCGACGCCGCATGTGATCCGTCGCCTGTTGACGGGTTGGTGATTGCGAACTGCCTGAGTGAGCTGGAGGCGGCCGAGATTCGCCGCCGTGGTGGTTTCATTTGGCACCTATACAGTCGTCCCTCGGGGTCTGTGAGCATTCGCCGTGGTGATTTGATCGTGACCGATGGAACAGCCGGGTTTGCGCATGTGTGCGAGCCGCTTGAGGCGCTTTCCGAGTCGTGCATGGCCTACTTGGCGGCAAATGGGAGCGTGCGTGCAGCGCTTGAGGATCTGGCGCATGGGCCTCAATAGTCGCGCGTTGCCGGGGTATGCCTATGGCGATCCCGCGAAGATTGTCGAGGCGCAGGAGCTGCGCGCGTTGGGTTGTAAGGTTTGCGTGCGTGCCGAGAGCATTTTTGGCCTGTCGGTGTGTACCAGCGGCCTCAAGTTTCCAGCCTGCAAAAACATGCCGCGCACCGGTTACAGGCTGATGCCCGAGGCCGGCGGCTAAGGGGGCTTCAATGGCGAGAAGGAAAGGTAACAATCGCTTGGATAGCGCCCTTGAACTATGGGCGCGCTGGAGCTGGCCGGAAAGTGGCGGCGGCACCAGTGGGAAATCCATGCTCGCCAAGCTGATCGACAATAAAGGTGAAATCTTTTTCGGTGGTTCCGGTCCGTCTGGCGGCCCTGTCGATGGGCTGGAAAGCAAGATCGAGGCGGCCGTGCTGGGCATGTTTGTCGAGAACGCGCTGCGCGCTGACGTCCTGCGGCTTGAGTACGGGGCGAACTGGTGGGCAGTGGCTGAGCGCCGAAAGATCGTCGGTTATGAGCAGGATGGTATCGGCCAGTTTGAGAAGGCCGACGCGCTGGGTGTGAGCTTGAGAACGTACCGCAGCCGCCTCGCTGAGGCGCGCGCAACCATTGAAACGCTGTTGGGGATCAAATGAACTTCCACCCTTTATTTGCCGGTTTCCGTGGGGAAGATCCCTACGCCGTCGGGGCCGCCCTGGGCTTCGCTATTCATGTCGAGACGGCGCGGGGTGTTCTGCCGGCCGCGCTCAATCCAGAACAGCGCTCGAGCATGGACCACGGCGGGGATCTGGTCGGGTTTCGGTTTGCCGGTGGCTGGGGTGCGCCGGGCGTCTATTGCCTGATGTTCGCCAAGCCCTTGACCACTGTGGCCGCGAAGATGTGGCAGGCAGGTCTCCCCGAGTAACGCGTTAAGGCTGTCGCGCAAGGCGACAGTTCGGCACTACCCGTTCCAGCCAATCAATTTATGGGCATTGTCGCGCCTGCGGCCTTGCTTTGCCTGAAGAAAGACAACGCCGCCCGCCGGCACGGCCGTGGGCACCATTGAGGCACGCACCATGGCGACACTCACGGTTTCTATCTCTGACGCGGTGATCAAGCGGCACGCCGAAGATCCGCACGTCACCGAGTTGAACGACCCCCGGCACCCGCTGCGCTTTCGTTACCGTAACGATCGCAGCAAAGGCAGTTGGCATCTGGTGCGCTACGTCAACGGCCCGAAGTGGCGCAAGGCGGCGAACTGGCCCGACGTGCCGGCGCGGCTGATGATCGACAGCGTGCCCGACGTTCTGGCCCGTCTAATGACCGATCCGACTGCGGTGGCAACCGTCGATGGCTGGGAGCGCGTTGGCCAGGTACTGGACTGGTACGCCGAACGCCTGAAGGCTGACCGGTTGTTATCCAGTGAGCGCAAGGCTTCGGCCCTGTCGGCCATTACCCGCCAGTTGCTGCCCGCCCTGGGCGACTTGGCGCTGTGCAAACTCAACCCCGACACCCTCGATCGCCATTTGATTTGGCATATGCAGGCCGAGTACAGCCTGGGCTACGTCAAATCGACCTTGGACGTGCTGAAAGTCGTATTCAGTCGCGCGCTGACCCTGAAGAAAATCACCGTCAACCCGATGGCGGGCATCACGTTCGGCAACTTCACCAAAGCGAAGATCCGGCCCAAGGGGGCGCGCTTGCGTCATGTGGCCGTTGTGGATCTGCTGGCCGACTGGGCTGAGTTCTTCGCCAAGGATCCGGCCGGCGTCGCGCTGATGGTGTTGATGCTGACCCATGCCACGCGCATCACTGAAACCCGTCTGGCCAAGTGGAAAAACATTCATCTGGACGCGGGGGAGTGGTTCCTGCCCGGGGCTGACACCAAATCAAAGCGCGACCATGTCCTGCCACTGACGCCGCAAGCCGTGGCCTTTCTGCGTCGTTACCGTGAAGACCAAGAGGCGAGGGGGTACACCGGGGCTTTCCTGTTCCCGTCGTCTGTGCGGGCCGGTCGACCTATGTCACGCAGTCAGGCCTTTGCGGTGTTCACCCGTTACGGTGCCGGCGAATGGACAAGCCACGACCTGCGCAAACTCGCACCTTCTATATGGGCAAACCTTGGCGTGGATCCGCTGGTGGGCAAGCTGCTGCTGAATCACGCGACCAGCGAACTGGAACGCACCTACTTCCAAGCCATGGGCGAACAGGTCAAGCGCAACGCCCTGGAACGGTGGCACGCATGGCTCGACGCGCAGGGTTTTGACGCGTTGCAGGACAAGACAGGAGCAAGACGCGCCGTTAAGCCGATCGCCGTAGACCCCTCGGGCTGGCTGGCCTGAGCCGTATAACCCAAATTAATCATATAAGAGGATTTTAAACATGACTGACGTGCCGACGTTGCCAGCGGTGGTGGGGGGCTTGGACGTGGCGACCGATCGCGTCGAAGGCCCGTTGATTGATCTTGTGACGCGTCACAGCGCTGAGGAAAGCGGCGAGAGTGCGGCGGCGCAGCGCAAGCGGGAGCAGCGAGAACGCGACGCGGCGGCCGGGGTTGTCGAGTTGCGCGCCAGAATTGGGCCGATCGAGGCGGCGCAATTGGCAGAGGCCCTTGTATTCCGGGCCTCTGGAGCCGAACCGTATACCGCAACCGAATACGTGTTGACGCTGATCCGTCGTGACGCGGATTTGATCAAACAGCAGCGAGGAGTTGTTGAAAGCAAAAGCTGCGCGCACTGCCGAAAGCCTTTGCCACGGGGCTGCGGAGGGGTTTGGGCTGGGGAATTGCCGTGCGTTTTGCCGCAACTTGAACGGGCGTTGTGGCTGTGATCGAGGTCAAAAAGCGAAGGGTTGACAGGGTAGGGCGTTTACACGTTTAGTGTTTTTTTACACGAAAAGAGTTGACCCCCTTTGCAGTTTCCCCTATCGTTTGCGTCATTGTGGTGTTGTTCCGGCCACGATACTCATCGCAAAACAGTCAATTCAGCCCCCGGCCCTCACAGGTCGGGGGTTTTTTTATGCCTATTCCCCGTGATCGGGAGAACAAACGAGATGCCGAACATGCCCCCAGAAAAAGACCCGACTTTCTGGGTCATTGTTGCTGCTGCACTCAAGGATCACGGCTTGGCCGGCTTGCTGGCCTTCGTCCTGAGTTATCTGCGGATTCTCTACGAAGCCAAAGAACCGCGCTGGGATCGCCAGTTGCTGGAGGCTGCGCTGGGCGGCGTGCTGGTGTTCCTGGTCGGTATCGGCGCTGAGAAAGCCGGTTTGGGGGGTGGCTGGTCTTATGGCGTCGGTGGCGTGGTCGGTGTCCTCGGCGTTGAGCAAGTGCGCCTGTTCGCCCGGCGCTGGGCTGAGCGCAAGGCGGAGACGCTGTGAAGCGCCGGCCGCTGGTGACGGTGATGGTTGTCCTGCTGGCTTACGCCTTGTCGGGACATTTTGAGTGTCGAGAGTCGGCCGCCTGTGACGTGCCGGCCGTTACGCATAACGAGGTGATTTATGGGTAAGAAGCAATTCAAGGTTTTCTTTGACGACGAAGCGCCGCAAATCATCTACGCGGATCGTCACGTGACGCGGGGCGACCATGGTGCATCGTTCTTCAACGAGGGCAGAGCCGGCGAAGGTGCGACTGAGTTGGTTGCGGACTTCCCCAAGGTTCTCGGGGTAGTGCAGGACGTGGTTTACCTTCCGCCGGTGTCTGAGGTCATCGACTTGCCTGAGTCTTCGGTGGGTGTTGCTTCGTTGCGCCGTTTTGCTTCGCCGCTTGTGGAGGCGATCGAGGCGGCGGCCTTGCTGGTTGCGGATCTGGAGCAGATGCCGGTGGCAGGGCCAAAGCACCTCACGGTTCACGGCCGTATGGCTGCGCATCTGGATCTGTTGTTGGCCGAGCAGGCTTCTGCGCTCTGTCGCCCGATCGCCTCGGCGCCGGCGTATGCGGGTTAAGCCACCGCCTCCGGCGCCGCCGCCAATGCGGTCGGGCTTACATAAATCGAACTGGTTGGGTGTGCTGTTGCAAGTGTTGCTGCCAATGCTGATTGGCGCCGCTTGCGCCTTGCGCATGGTCGGTTACTGGCAGTAGGGACAAGGGGGCTGAATGTTCAAGGTCGGTTTCGAGCTGGATTCAGCCGCGTCTCTGTTGCAGTTGGATGATATAGAGCGTCGGCAGATCCCCTTCGCCCAGGTTCTGACCGCAACCCGGCTGGCCCAGCGGGTCAAGAAAGGCATGTTGCCGGTGATGAAGGCCCGGCTTGATCGGCCGACACCGACCACGCTGAACAGCCTGTTTACGAAAGCGGCCACCATGTCGGGCAAGCCGGCTGAGGTCTATTTCAAGGATTCGTGGGCCTCTGGCATTCCTGCTGACGTTTACCTTCAGCAGGCGGTAACCGGCGGCCTGCGTCCGCATAAGCGCTTTGAAAAGGCGCTGATCGCTCGCGGCGTCATGCAGGCCAACGAATACGCGGTGCCTACTGCGCCATTCATGAACCAGTACGGCAACGTGTCGCGCGGCACCATGACCAAGATCCTGTCCGGCATGGGGGCCGCGTCATTGCGTGCGGGGTATCAGGCCAACGCCACGAACAGCCGTCGAAGCAAGGCCAAGGGCAACGCCCATCGCTATTTCTCTGCTGAGGTCGACGGTACGCGCGGCGTGTGGGAGCGCGTGTCGATGGGTATGGGTGATGCGGTGCGACCGGTCTTTGTATTCAGTGCCTCGGCGCCGCGTTACCGCACCATTTTCCCGTTCTTCAAGATCGGCGAGAACATCGTGAAGGCGAACCACGCGGCCGAGTTCGCCCAGGCATTCGCCGACGCCAAGGCTACGGCGCGCTGATCAGGGGGGCAGGGGTACGAAAGGGCGACGAATGGTCGCCTTTCGTGCCCTTTTCGCTTGACAGGGGGCGGGGGGAGCAAATCCAAAAGGTACTCCCGGACCCCACCCCCATTGGGGGTAATTCGGGCCCCGCTGCTTCGCTACATATGACCCATTTTTGAATCGAGGTTGTTGTTTCAATCATGACGACGAAGTCCATTGCTCAGCAGCCGGGGTGGCTGAACAAGTCGCGCATGGCGGCGAGCCTCGGAATTTCCGTGCAGGCCTTTGATAAATGGAAGGTTGACCCGGTTCAACGCATCGGCCGCGAGGCGTTCTATGACGCCAAATCGGTGTTGGCCAATCGGCTCAAACATCAGGGCGCGAAAGATCAACCTGTCGACGATGACGGTAATCCGATCGATCCGCTCATTGAGTACAAGCAGGCACAGCAGAAATTGCGCCTGACAACCGAGCAAGCCGACGGGCAAGCGATGCGAAATCAGGTCAAGGCAAAAAAGCTGGTGCCGGTTGATTTTGCGGTGTTCGCCCTGGGCAAGTTGAGCGCAATGCTCGGCTCAACCCTCGACACCGTGCATGCCAAGGTCAAGCGCAAATGCCCGGACATAGAACCGCGACACCTTGAGGCTATCCAGCGCGAGGTCGCCATAGCGCGAAACGACGCCGTCAAGTTGGCGGACAAACTGCCGGAGTTACTCGATGAGTTCGTCGATTCCTTGGATGAGGGCGCTGATTGAGAGTGTCCGCAAGGGGCTGGAAGGGCTTTACAAAGAGCCGCCGCTGACCGCGACGGAATGGGCAGACAAGCACTTTTATCTGTCGTCCGAATCGTCCTACCAAGAGGGCAAATGGACCACCGCCCCGTTTCAAGTCGCGATCTTGAACGCGATGGGCAATGACCTGATCCGTGAAGTCAACGTGCTCAAGTCGGCCCGGGTCGGCTATACGAAAATGCTGGTAGCCAACATGGGCTACAAGATCCAGCACAAGAAACGCAACGTCCTGACGTGGTGCCCGACTGACGGGGATGCGGATGGGATGATGAAGCGGCACATCGAAACGATGATCCGCGACGTGCCAGTGGTAAAGGCCTTGGCGCCTTGGCTCGGCACGAAGCATCGAGATAACACGCTCGATGAAAAGCGTTTCGATAACGCGAAGATGTTGTGGTGCCTGGGCGGAACGGCGGCGAAGAACTACCGCGAGAAAAGCCCGGACGAAGTGATCTACGACGAGCTGTCGAAGTTCGACGCGGACATTGAAGGCGAGGGCGCCCCGACCATCTTGGGCGACAAGCGTCTGGAAGGCGCCACGTTCAAAAAGTCGATTCGCGGATCCACCCCGACGACGATTGTGCCCGCTGCTGAAGGCGAGGAAACGACGGGCGAGGGCTGTCAGATCACGCGGGCGGCGGATGATTCGCCGCACCTGCTGCGCTTCAACATCAAGTGCCCGCACTGCCAGACGGAACAGCATCTGAAGTGGGGCGACCCCGATACACCGTTCGGCATCAAGTGGCTGCTCAACGACCTAAAGCAGGTCGAAAAGGCGTGGTACGCATGCGAGTCCGGCCACGGTTGCACGTTCGAATATCACGAAATGATCGCGGCGTCGGCCAGCGGTCGCTACATCTGTGAGCGTTCCGGGATCTGGACGCGGGACGGCATGGAGTGGTTCACCAGTGCGGACAAGCCCATGCAGGCGCCGCGCTCGGTGACGTTCCATATCTGGACGGTGTATTCCGAGTTCGTCACCTGGGCGGAAGTCGTCAGCGAGTGGATCAAGGTCAAGAAAGACCGGGGCAAGCTCAAAACCTTTATCAACACCACGTTGGGCGAGGCTTGGGAAGAAGATCAGGGCGAGCAGTTGGAGTGGCAGCACCTACAGGCACGCCGCGAGGTATATGCCGAGGTGCCGCCTTGGGTGGTCGCCATCTTCGGCGGCATCGACACGCAGGACGATCGTTACGAGGGTCGGTTTTGGGGGTTCGGTGCTGGTGAGGAAGCCTGGTTAATTCACAAGTTCGTTCTGCAGGGCGATCCGGCAAGCGTCGAGCTGCGCAAGAAAGTTGGCATCGAACTGAAAAAGCGGTTCGTTCGTGCTGACGGCACGGTGATGACGCTGGAGCGAGCGTGCTGGGACCAAGGCGGTCACTACTCGGACGAAGTGCGCGAGGAAAGCATTAAGCACGGCGTGAACTGGATCATTCCGGTGTTCGGTGCGTCGACCTACGGCAAGCCGATCGCGACGTGGCCGCGCAAGAAAACGAAGGTCAAGGGCGGCCGAATCTACCTCGTTGAGGTCGGCACGGATAACGCCAAGGAGCTGATTTACAACCGCTTGACGATTCAGCCAGACGCGCCGGGGATTCGTGTTCCTGGTTGTCTGCACTTGCCTGCCAACGACGAGTTATGCGGCGAGGATGAATTGCGGCAACTGACGGCCGAGCGGCGTAAGTGGGTGATCGTCAAGCATCGGCGCGTACAGCGCTGGGACGCCGGCGGTCGCCGCAATGAAGCGCTCGATTGTCTGGTTTATGCCTTGGCCGCGCTGCGCATCAGTCAGGCGCGCTTTGGCCTTGATCTGGACTTGCTCGCGCGGCAACTGCCGAGCGGTGTGTGGCATGTGCCGCCGGCCGAGGATGACCCCGAACCGGACGACGAGCCGCAAGCCGCAGAACCTGAGCCGTTACGCGTAACGGTCGAACCATCACCCCCACAACCTGCATCGTCGTCGGACGAGGCCGGCGCGTGGATCACGAAAGGACAAGGCGCATGGCTGTAGCACCCACGGCGCAAGACATGGTGGATCGCTATCTGGCGGCAGAGATTGCCGTGCTCGATGGCAAGGAAACGTTTTTTCAGGGCCGCAAAGTGGTCATGTCGGATCTGAAAGACATTCAGGCCGGTCGCCTGTTTTGGGAGCGTCGCGTGGCGGCTCAGAACTCGGCAGACAGTGGCCGCCCTGGGCATGCGTTGGCGGTGTTCCCGTGAACGTCGTCGACAAGGCGCTGCTGCCTTTCTTCCCGCACGCGGTTATGGAGCGCATGAAAGCCCGGCACGTCATTCGCGCTTTCGAGGCGGCCGAACCGAGCCGCACGCACAAGGCCAAGCGCGAGACGCGCGGGGCAAATCGTGCGTTGCAGCATGCCGGCAAGTCCATGCGCGACCAGTGCCGGGCGCTGGATCAAAACCACGACATCGTCACCGGTCTGTTTGACCGGATGGAAGAGCGGGTGGTGGGTGGCCCGGGCATTTCGGTCGAGCCGATCCCGCTGACCTTGACCGGTGACGTGCATCTGGAGTTTGCCGCGCTGATCAAGTCGCACTGGGCGGAATGGTCGCTGAAACCGGAGGCCGCCGGCGAATTGTCCCGGCCGCAGATGGAGCGAATTATCTGCCGCACTTGGCTGCGTGATGGTGAGGCGCTGGCTCAGGAACTGGTGGGCAAGATCGCCAATTACGAGCACTTGCACGCGGTCCCGTACTCGCTGGAACTGCTGGAATCGGACTTTCTGCCCTGGGAGAAAAACGACGAGTCAAAGGGGATTATTCAGGGCATCGAGCGCAATTCCTGGCGCCGGGTGCGGGCGTTTCACTTGCTGAAACAGCATCCCGGCGATTCGCTGGGGCGTGGCATGACGCTCGACACCAAGCGGGTGCCGGCTGAGCAGATGATTCACATTGCTTACCGCAAGCGCATTGGTCAGAACCGTGGCCAGCCGCTGCTACATGCGGTGATAACCCGTCTCGCGGATATCAAGGATTACGAGGAAAGCGAGCGGGTCGCGGCGCGTATCAGTGCGGCGTTGGCCATGTACATCAAGAAGGGTTCCCCTGACGACTACGTGGCGCCGAAGGCCGGTACGGATGCCCGAACATTCCAGATGGCGCCGGGCATGGTGATCGACACGCTGCTGCCCGGTGAAGAGGTCGGGATGATCAAAAGCGATCGGCCCAATCCCTTCCTTGAAGGCTTCCGAAACGGCCAGCTCAAAGCGGTCGCGGCCGGTGCGCGCATTGGCTATTCGAGTCTGGCGCGCAGCTATGACGGCACGTATTCGGCCCAGCGGCAGGAGCTGGTCGAGGCCCAACTGGGTTACGACCAGTTGCAGCACGACTTTATCGACTACTGGTGCCGCCGCGTTTATCGCAACTGGCTGCGCGTCGCGATCATGAGCGGCGTGATCAAGGTCCCCCATGACGTCGATCCTCGGACCGTTTACGGCGCGATATATCAGGGGCCGGTGATGCCGTGGATCAACCCGGTGCATGAGGCGACCGCGTGGAACCTGCTGACTGAAAGCGGCTTTGCCGACGAGGCCGAAGTGGCCCGGGCACGTCAGCGCAATCCGCAGGAGCTGAAGCGTTCGCGAGAAGCGGAGATTAAAGCCAACCGGGAAAAAGGGCTGGTCTTCAGCTCGGACGCCTATCACAAGTTCTATGGGAAAAATCAGACCAATGAGCAAACACAAAAACCTGCCGCTGATGCGGCCAAAGGCGTCAGTGGGGACGACGACTAACGCCGGCGATAGCTGGTACTCGATGCGCGCGCTGTCAACGAGCATCGCGGAACTGCGTATCGAGGGTGAAATTGGCGCGTGGGGCATCACTGCCCAGCAATTCGCCAAGGACCTCAAGGCGCTCGGTAACGTGTCACAAATCAACATGTACGTGAATTCACCCGGCGGCGAAGTGTTCGACGGGATTGCGATTTACAACATGCTCAAGCATCACCCGGCCCACATTGACGGCGAGGTGGGTGCCCTTGCCGCGTCCATGGGCAGCGTGATTCTCATGGCGGCCAATACCCGAAGCATTCCCGAAAACGCGGCAATCATGATCCACAAGCCCTGGGGGATTCAGGGCGGTGACGCCGAGGCCATGCGCCGCTATGCCGAGCTGCTCGATCAGGTCGAGGGTTCGCTGGTACAGGCGTATGTCGAGGCTACTGGCAAGACCGCTGAAGAAATCCACGCCTTGCTCGAGGCGGAAACGTGGATGTTTGGCAGCGAGGCGGTGGAGGCCGGTTTCGCGCACAAAATTCTTGAACCTCTCAAGGCCTTCGCTCAAATCAATTCGCAACGTATGCAGGAGTTCACCAAAATGCCACCAGACTTCAAGAATCTGCTGACCCCGCCGCGCGCCTCGGTCACTCCGCCGCCGGCGGCTACGCCACCGGCAGCAGTCACCCCGCCGGCGGCGGTCACTCCGCCGGCGAATCAGACGCCCGAGCAGATCCGCGCTCAGGCTCTGGCCGACGAAGGCACGCGCCGCACGGCGATCACCGCCGCGTTTGCAGCGCCGTTTGCTGCGCCTCACGCGGCGCTGCTGACCGAGTGCCTGAATGACGTGAATTGCACGATCGAAGCGGCCAACGCGAAGCTGCTGGCAGCGATGGGCGCCGGGACCACTCCAACCGGTTCGCAGATCATTCACGGCCACATTTCCAACGGCAATCTGGTGGGTGACTCGGTGCGTGCATCGATCGCCAGTCGCATCGGTCAGGCCGAGGTGCAGAAGGACAACGCCTATAACTACATGAGCCTGCGCGAGCTGGCCCGGGCGTCGCTGACCGATCGCGGCATTGTCGTGGCGTCGTATAACCCGATGCAAATGGTGGGTCTGGCGTTCACTCACGATTCCAGCGACTTCGGCAACATCCTGCTCGATATCGCCGGCAAGTCGGTGCTGCTGGGCTGGGACGAAGCGCCGGAAACCTTCGACAAGTGGACGAAGAAAGGCCGTCTCAGCGACTTCAAAACCGTCAAGCGTGTGGGCATGGGCGCCTTTGGCAGCCTGCGTGAAGTTCGCCCAGGTGCTGAGTACAAGTACATCACTACCAGCGATCGCGGCGAAGCGATCCGTCTGGCCACCTACGGCGAGCTGTTCGGCATCACTCGCCAAGCGATCATCAACGATGACCTCGATCAGCTCAGTACCGTGCCTTACAACATGGGTCTGGCGGCGCGCGGCACGATCGGCGATCTGGTTTACGACGTGCTGACCACCGGACCGAAGTTGAGCGACGGCAAGGCGCTGTATCACGACGATCGCAAAAACCTGTTGAAGGGCGCCGGATCTGCGTTGTCGATCGAGGCGCTGAGTGCTGCAAAAACCGCCATGGCCTTGCAGAAGTCGCCAGCGGCCGAAGGCACCAAGTCGCGCACCTTGAACATCCGCCCGGGCTTTGTGCTGGTGCCGGTGTGCCTGGAAGACAAGGCGAATCAGTTGATTCGTTCCGCCTCGGTACCGGGCGCGCAAAGCAATGCCGGCATCGACAACCCGATCCGCAACTTTGCCGAGGTGATCGCCGAGCCGCGTCTGGACGATGTTTCGGCGATCGAGTGGTATCTGGCCGCCAAACAAGGCACCGACACTATCGAGGTCGCCTATCTGGACGGTGTGGATCAGCCGTATATCGAGCAGACCCAAGGCTTCACCGTTGACGGTGTGGTCAGCAAGGTGCGGATCGATGCCGGCGTGGCCCCGCTCGATTCTCGTGGCCTGAACAAGTCGCTCGGCAAGTAATCGGCCGAACCATCGGAACCCCGCGCTGTGCGGGGTTTTTCATTTCTGCAAAGGAGTAATTGGCATGGCCAAGAATCACGTTGGTACAGGTAAGACCGTGGACTTCACGGCCCCGGTTGGCGGGGCGTTTTCGGGTGTTCCGCTGGTATTGAACGACATGGTGGTTATTCCCACGTCGACCGGCGTCAGTGGCACCAAGATGGTCGGCATCACCGATGAAGAGTGGCGTTTGCCGGCAGAGGGCGCGCTGTTGCTGGGGCAGAAGGTCAATGTGCTGGCCGGTGTGTTGGTGGCTCCAGAGGTGGCCGATTCGGTGCCTTTCGGCAAGCTGACCTCTGACGCCGTTGGCGGCTTCGCTAATGCGTTGCTGATCCAGTGATGACCGCCGGGCGCTTTCGTGAGCTGGCGGCCCGTATGGACGCCGTGCTGGTCGATCGCTTGGGCGACCCGGTGACGCTGGCCAGCGGCCGCCCGATCAAAGGGGCCTTTGCCTCGCCGTTTGTCGGCGCCGAAATCGGCGGCGGCAAGGGCGGGGCGGTGCGCTTGGGTTCGGCGATCAATGCGGACGCGGTGCTGGAGCCGACTCTAACCGTGCGGTTGGTCGACGTGCCTGATATCAAAAAGGGCGACTTTCTTACCATCGATTTGCCGGTCTACTTGGGCGGCGGCCGCTACAAGGTCAGCCGCTTGAAGCCTGACGGTGCCGGCATGGTCGATCTGGTGTTGAGTGTGGGCAATGAGCGAACTGACGACATTACATGAGGCGATGAAAAGCACGATCGCGGCGGCCATGCCTCGGTTCCTGCACGTCGAGCACTTCCCCGAGCTGGGTTCTTTGGTTGAAACGCCGGCCCTGCTTTTCGGGGTGACGGACATGACCCTGGGCACCGATCGCGGCGAAGGGAAAACGGCGCTGATCGGTCGTTTTCAGTCGTGCATTCTGGTCGACGCAACGCGCAATAAGGCCTCACTGCAAGCGTCCATTCTGGCGGCGCAAATGACCTCGATCCTGAGTTATCAGTATTGGGGATTGGACTTTATCACCGGCCCGCCGGAGAACATCCACGCCCAGCCCGAGGCGCCGATGCCAGACCTTGAGCAGTTCGTTATGTGGTCGGTGCAGTGGACGCAAACCTTTGAGGTCGGTGACTTTGAATGGCCATGGCCAGACGAGCCGCCGGGTACGCTGATGTTCGGTTTCAACGCTGACAAGGCGCCGGAGTTTTTCCCGCCGGAGGATCTGCCGTGAGTTACCCAAGCGGGGAGCATGACCGCATGATTGCGGCCATGCTGATGCCTTGCGCGGTGGTGGGGGTTGATCTGGCGGCCGGTGCGGTTCGGGTATCGAATGGCGAGTGGACGAGCGCCTGGGTGCGCTGGCACAGCCTCGCGGCCGGTAAGGCGCGGCACTGGCGATCGCCGAGCCTTGGCGAGCAGGGGGTTTTGTTCAATCCCAGCGGGCAAGCGGGCATCGGAACGTTTATCCCTGGGCTGTACGGCAATGCCGGCGCTCAGCCCGATAATCGCGATCACGTCGAGGTCTGGCGGTTTGATGATGGGGGTTCGCTGGTCTACGACTGGGAGGCAAGCAGCTACACGATCACCGTGCCCAGCGGGACCGTGACAATCAAAGTCGGCGGTACCGAACTGGTCGTTACGGATAACGCCGTGACGGTGAAGTCTGGAACACTCGACATTGAGGCCACTGTGAACATCAAAGGACCGGTCAACATCGACGGGCCGTTACACGTAACGGGCAACATCGCCGGCGACGCGAACATAATGGCCGCCGGCAATAGCGACAATCACCACAAGCATTGATCAATCAACCATGCAGCCCGCCAAGCGCGGGCTTTTTTGTGTCTGGAGGAAACCCATGGCCAAGGCCACTGCAACGCCCGGCGCTGATGCGTCGACGTCGACGGATCTGCGTTTGACCTTTCGCGATACGGTCTTTACCTCGCGCACCCTGTGCATCCCTGGCACCAATCGCACGCTCGCCGTGGTCAAGGCCTCGGTCGATGTTTCGGCGTCCGATGAACAGGCTGTGACGTTCCTGAAATCCCATCCCGAACTTGAAGCCCAGGAGTAACGCAGATGATCGGAATGGATCGCCAGACCGGCCAGCCCATTACCGGCATTGACAGCGTTATTCAGTCCATCGGCGACATTCTCAGCACCCCGTTGGGCAGTCGCCGGGAGCGGCCCGACTACGGCAGCAAGCTACGCACCTATGTGGACTTGCCGGTTAACGCCGGCTGGATCAGCTCGGTGCAGGCTGAGGCCGCGCGGGCGCTCGGCCGCTGGGAGCCGCGCGTGAAGCTCAAGAGCGTCAAGGTGCTTTCTGTGCTGGGCGGGAAAATCAATTTGGGTGTCGCCGGCGAGTACCTGGGCGACGACTTTCTGGCCGAGGTGAGCGCATGAGTATCTTGGATCTATCCGCGCTGCCGGCGCCGGACGTGCTGGAGCCGCTGGACTTCGAACAAACCTTTGAAGACAGCTTGAGCATGTTTCGCGGGAGCATGGGCGACAACTGGACGGCCAACCTTGAATCAGATCCGGTGGTCAAGCTGCTGGAAGTCGGGGCCTATAACAAGCTCGGCAACCGTGCCCGGGTAAACGATGGCGCCAAGGCGCTGCTGCTGGCCTATGCGATCAAGAGTGACCTCGATCAGCTTGGCGGCAACGTCAATCTGCCGCGCCTAGTGATCCAGGCCGAGGACCTGACGGCCACGCCGCCAGTGCCTGAAGTGCTGGAAGAGGACGACCCTTACCGGGAGCGCATTCAACTGGCTTATGAGGGACTGACCACGGCGGGGCCGCGTAACAGCTACATCTTGCACACGCGTAACGCCTCGGGTCTGGTGGCCGACGCCTCGGCTGAAAGTCCGGAGCCTTGCCACGTTACGGTAACGGTGCTGAGCACTGAGGAGAAAGGCGAGGCCAGCCCCGAGTTATTGGACGTCGTCCGGCTGGCTCTGGATGACGAAGACACCCGGCCGGTCGGCGATCGGGTCACGGTGCAAAGCGCGGAAATTCTGGAGTACCGAATTGACGCCATCCTGCACATGAGCAGCGCCGGCCCGGAGGGTGACGCCAGTCTGGCAGAAGCGAAACGACGCCTTGCCGCGTGGATCAATCCACGCAAGCGGCTGGGCGTTGAGGTGGCGCGCTCGGCTGTGGACGCTCAATTGCACATTGCCGGCGTTTCCCGGGTCGAGTTGGTGGGCTGGCAGGATCTGGCGCCTACCAAGGCGCAGGCGGCGTGGTGCACCGGCTACGAAGTGACGATGGCGGGTGCAACATGAAAAGCCTGCTGCCGAGCAATAGCACGCCTCTGGAGCGGGCAATCGAGGCGGCTTTCTACGATCGCACGATTGTCCCGCTGCGCACCCTGTACAACCCCGACACCTGCCCGGTCGAGCTGCTGCCGCATCTGGCATGGGCATGGTCAGTCGATCGCTGGGATTATCGATGGTCTGAGGCGACCAAGCGCGCGGCCATCAAGGCGTCTTTCTACATCCACAAACACAAGGGCACGATCGGCGCGCTGCGCCGCGTGGTCGAGCCGCTGGGCTATCTGATCGAGATTGTCGAGTGGTTCAAGACCGTGCCCGAAGGCGAGCCGGGCACCTTCGCACTGAAGGTCGGGGTTCTCGATACCGGCATCACCGAAGAAATGTATCAGGAGCTTGAGCGCCTGATTGACGACGCCAAACCCGTCACCCGGCATCTGACCGGGCTGGCGATCAGTCTGGAAACTCAAGGCAATTTGAATATCGCCGTGTCCGTCTACGAAGGCGACGAAATCGACGTTTACCCGCCCGTCATGCGTGACATTGAGGTCACTGGCAGCTTTGGCGTGGTCGGCCGCGAACACACCATAGACACCCTGGACGTTTATTATGATTGATGCGAATTCGCAGTTTTTCGCGATCCTTACGAATGTGGGGATGGCCAAGCAGGCGAACGCCGACGCGCTCGGCATTCCCTGGCTGATCACGCAAATGGGCGTGGGGGATGCCAACCCGAACGGGCTGGCCGATCCTCCCAATCCGGTGCCGTCGGCCAGTCAAACCAAGCTGCTCAACGAGTGGCGCCGCAAGCCGCTCAACCAGCTGAAGATTGACCCGGTCAACCCGGCGGTGATCATCGCCGAGCAGATCATTCCGGCCGACGAGGGCGGAAAGTGGATTCGCGAAATCGGCCTTTACGATGCCGACGGCGATCTGGTGGCGGTGGCCAACTGCGCGCCAAGCTTCAAGCCG
>NZ_RCNX01000074.1:0-40027 GCF_004307595.1 Pseudomonas sp. Sample_23 | reverse complement strand
CTTGCGCTTGCCCGGTGAGGCTCAAGACGGTATCTACAGGGGGAATGCATTCCAAATGTAGGAGCTGCCGAAGGCTGCGATCTTTTGCTCTTCTCAGTTACCGCGTTTGCTGTTGATCTGCCGCAGGCGATTGCCTTCGAAGCGCAGGTATTGATACATGCCGTTGTTCGGGCCGTAGGTCCATTCCTCGACCTGAAACTCTTCGCGGCGATTGGCGCTGCGCTTGTAGCCGAGCACATCGCGACTGACCGGCTCGCCGCATTTTTGCAGCACCTCGCTAGCGCGGTCGCCGAGGCTGATCAACTGGCTGCCGCAGCGCAATGTATCCGAAGCCGACGCGTGGCCGGCGGCGCAGGTCAGAGCGAGCACAGCCAGCCAGTTACGCACGGTCATTCTGCATCCAGGTGCATTTGCGTGACCACGCGGCCATCGCTTTCGGCCTCGCCGAGGTTCGCGTCGATGAAGTACACGCGGTCATCTTCGAGCTTGCCCTTGTCGACCAGGTAATCCTTGATGGTGCTGGCGCGATCCTGGCCCAACTGTCGCAACAGCACCTCGCTGCCGCTCCAGAACGCGATCACGCCTTGGCGCATTTTCGCCGTGCGCTCTTCCTTGCCCAGGTCTTTCCATTCTGCCGGTGGCTGGGTTTTCAGGCGGGTGCGGTAAATCCCTTCGAGCAATGCGCCTTTCTCGCCTTCGGGCACTTGCAGCAGCGAGGCCTGGGCCGGGACCTTGTCGCCACGGCGCTGGAGCATCTTGTAGTAGTTGTATTGGTATTCGCGTTCCAGACGTTGCTCGGCGAGCAGTGGCCCATCACTGCTCTTCGCGGCAGTGCCTTCGATTTCCAGGCGCAGCGCCGGACGTTCCTTGAGCGCTTGCGACAGTTTCACCAGCGCCGCTTCGGCGTCCTTGCTCAGATCGCTGGAGCCCGGCGCGAAGGACACCGTGCCGAGGTCTTCGGAGCCGCCGCCACTGACCAGCCCGCCGATCATCTTGAACGGCGCGGCGGCAGCTTTGACGATCAAATTGCGCAGGGTCTGCCAGACGATCGGCATGACGCTGAACTGTGGATTATTCAGGTCGCCGGTCACCGGCAATTCGATGGAGATCTTGCCGTCGACGTCCTTGAGCAGGGCGATCGCCAGTTTCAGCGGCAAACTTACTGCATCAGGGCTGTCGACCTTCTCGCCCAGTTGCAGTTGCTCGACGACGACTTTGTTCTCGGCTTTCAGTTGGCCTTTGGTGATCAGGTAGTGCAGGTCAAGGTTGAGCCTGCCCTTGCGGATGCGGTAGCCGGCGAATTTGCCGGAGTAGGGCGTCAGGGTTGTCAGTTCGACGCGCTTGAAACTGGTGGCGATGTCGAGGCTGGCCATCGGGTCGAACGGATTGACCGCACCCTTGATGGTCACCGGCGCATAGCGGTCGACCTTGCCTTTGATGTCGACGCTTGCCGGCTTCGCCTGACGACTGTCGATGGTGCCGATCTGACCGTTGAGCTGTTGCACGGCGGTGGCGAAATTCGGCGTCAGGCTGAAGTCGGCGAAGTTGGCCGAGCCGTCGTTGATCGCAATCGCACCGATGTGAATGCCCAGTGGTTTGTCCTTGCCGGCAGGTTTGGCTGCGGTGCTTTTTGCACCGCTGTCGGCCGGTTGCGGGATCAGCAGGTCGTCGACGTTGGTGGTGCGATCGTCGTTGATCATGAAGCGCACATACGGCTGCAACAGGTTGACCTTGTCGATCGACAGACTATCGCCGTGCTGATAGTTGATGCCGTCGACCACGACTTGCTGCCATTTGAGGAAGTCGCGGGTCTTCAGCGTATCGAGGGTGTGCAGTTGATCGATCTGCGCGCGGCCGGTGACGCTGAGGGCCAGCGGCTCGGTGCTCTTCAAGTTGACCTTGAGGTCACTGCCGAGCATGCCGCTGCGCAGTTCCAGGCGAATGAACGGGTTGATGTAGGACTGCGCGACACGCAGGTCGACGTCCTCGGTTTTCACGTTGAGCTGCGCGTTGACCGGGGCCAGATTGACCGTGCCGTCGGCGCTGATCTTGCCTTGCTTGCCCAGACCGCTGTCGAGCTTGAGCTTGAAAGGCGAGCCGTTGAGGCTGTCGAAATCCTGCAGGTCGACGTTCAACGGAGTGATGTCCAGCGCCACCGCCGGTTGCGCCGAGCGGTCGGCGAGATGGACCGTGTAGTTGCGCAGTTGCACATCCTTGACCAGCACCTGCCATGGCTTGCTCGGGGCGCTTGGCTCAGGTTTCGGCGAGTCGGCGGCGGCCGGTGTATCCGTAGGTTCGGCAGCGGCTTTGGCCGCCGGTTTCGACGGTTGGCTGGCGAACAGCTTCTGCCAATCCAACTGGCCGTCGGCTTCCAGCGCCGCCCAGGTTTCCAGTTTGTTGCTGCGGATCTTGCCGACCACCACTTGCTGCTTGGCCAGGTCGAGCGAGGTTTCGCTGACGTCGAGGCGTTCAAGCCTGGCCAGCGGACGTCCGTCCGGAGCCTTGATGGCGAACGGCGCAATGCTGACCGCGACGTTGTTCAGCAGCAGTTCGGTCTGTTTCGACAGGTTGAGTTTGTACTCGGTGCTGAGGCTGACCACGCCGTTTTCCAGCACCAGCGGCACGGCGTCGCGCACGTAGGGCCAGAAGGATTTCATCTGGCCATCGGTGACTTTCAGGGTGCCTTCGGAGGTGAACGGGATCAGGCTGAAATTGCCGGTCCAGTCGATCCGCCCGCCAGCGGGGCCGATGGCGACGAGGGTCATGTCGGCGCTGTCCTCGGGCAGGGTGCTGAGGTTTTTCAGCTCGAAACTGAGGTCGTCGTAAAGAAATTCGATCGGCTCACTGGGCCGCATATCCTCGAAATGCACCACGCCGCCGGCCAGTTTGATGTTGTCGATACGCAGCGGGAACGGCTTGGCGTCGGGATCGGCGGGTGTCGGCTCGCTCGGCGGCAGGTTGAACAGGCCGAGCAGGTTGAGCTTGCCGTCCTTGGCGAAGAGGATTTCGCTTTTGGGTTTGTCCAGTTCGATGTCGGACAGGTGCAGGGCCTTGGTCCACAGGCTGTCGATTTGCAGGTTGGCATAGAGGCGATCGAAGCCGACCTGCTCCTTGCCCGGCTCGCCGATGACCAGGCCCCACAGGGAAACTTCCAGGCTGAACGGGTTGAGTTCGATGCGCTGCAGATGCGCCGGCACCGTCGCGTAGTTGGCCAGTTGCTGGTTGGCCACGCGCAAGGCAATGCCCGGCAGGATCAGAAACCCCAGCAGGCTGTAGAGGGCCAGGGCTGTCAGCAGTGCGCCAATCGCGCGAATCAATCCTTTGGGCATGTGCGGCTTCATCTGTCTGAATCGGAGTGCCTTGGAGTATGGCACGCGATTCTGGTTCCGAAGTGCTTGATGTGGGACAGGATTGTTCAGAAATTTCTGTAGGAACAGATCTCCCTTGTGGGAGCGAGCCTGCTCGCGAATGCGCTGGTTCAGTGAAAAACAAGTCGACTGACACTGCGCCTTCGCGAGCAGGCTCGCTCCCACAGGGGAATGTAATCGCTCATGCCTGAGGGATCACAGCTGCAAGATCAGCGTCTTCAAGGGTGGCTGCTGGTCCCGCGAGGGGAAGTCGGCGCCCGGGGTCATCACGCTCCATTCGCGCACCGGGCGGCCGGATTTTTCAGCGCAGCGCAGCACTTGTTCGCGCCAGTCGTCCATGCTGACTTTCGCCAGGTTGTTGCAGCAGATCAGCACGCCGTTGTCAGCCGTGGTCAGCAGCGCCGGTTTGAGCAGGCTCTGATAATCGCGCAGCAAATCGACGGTGCCGAACGCACTTTTGGCCCACGCCGGCGGATCGAGCAGGACCAGATCGTATTGGCGCTGTTCGAGGCGCTGATAGCTCGGCAACTTCTGCCCGCGCCGCTGGCTGATCGGCAGGCCGGCGAGCTGGCGGATTGCCGGGAAGTAATCGGACTGAATGAATTGCATCGGCGGCAGTTGCGGGTTGAGCAAACCATTCTCGCGACCGACCGCCAGATTGCCCTCGGCAAAATCGAGGTTGCACACCTCACGTGCACCGCCGGCCGCAGCACTGAGGCCAACGCCACAGGTGTAGGCGAACAGGTTGAGCACACTTTTGCCTTGCGCGTGATCCTTGACCCAGCCACGGGTGTTGCGCAGGTCGAGGAACAGTAGCGGATCCTGCCCGGCATGACGCCCGCGCACGCGGTAGTTCAGGCCCCATTCATGCCCGACCAGATCCGCCAGTGCGGCGTCATCGGCTTTATAAACGCTGTCCTCGCGATCGATCCGCGAGTTGCCACGGGAGCGGTCGTTGTAGACCAGCAGGCTGTCGAAGCCCAGCGTCTGGTTGACCATGGCGTGCAGTTGCAGCAGATCATCACGTTCGAGCGTCTGGTGAAAACTCTGCACCAGCAGTTGCGGGCCGTAGCGGTCGATGGTCAGGCCGCCGGCACCTTCCTGGCTGCCATGGAACAGCCGATAGCAATCGGTGCCCTGGCCGTGCAGCGCAGCGAGCAGGTCCTGGCGTTGATCGAGGGCGGCGCGCAGCGCCTGATTCAAGGAAGACATGCGGGCGCCTTGCTGAGGGGAATTGGGCGCGGGAGTTTAACAGTTTGCCGGGGGATCGCGTGATGGCCTTCGCGAGCAGGCTCGCTCCCACATGTGCAATGCGATCACCTGTGGCAGCGAGCCTGCTCTTGAAGCTATTGATTCAAACGTTTATCAACGAGGTCCTGCACCACACCTGGGTCAGCCAGCGTCGAAGTATCGCCGAGGCTGTCGAGCTCATTGCAGGCAATCTTGCGCAGAATTCGCCGCATGATCTTGCCCGAACGGGTCTTCGGCAATGCCGGCGCCCACTGGATCAGGTCCGGTTTGGCGAAGCTGCCGATCTCCTTGCTGACATGCGCCAGCAGGTCTTTCTTCAGCTCTTCGTTGGCCTCGGTGCCGTTCATTGGCGTCACAAACGCGTAGATGCCCTGGCCTTTGACGTCGTGGGGATAACCGACCACGGCGGCCTCGGCGATGCTGTCGTGCAGCACCAGGGCGCTCTCCACTTCGGCGGTGCCGATGCGGTGGCCGGAGACGTTGATCACGTCGTCGATGCGTCCGGTGATCCAGTAATCGCCGTCCTCGTCGCGGCGGGCGCCGTCGCCGGTGAAGTAATAGCCGGGGTAGGGTTTGAAGTAGGTGTCGATCATCCGCTGCGGATCGCCGTAGACGCTGCGAATCTGCGCCGGCCAGCTCGACTTGATCGCCAGCACGCCACTGCCGGCGCCTTTGATTTCCTTGCCGACTTCGTCAAGCAACACCGGTTGCACGCCAAACATCGGTTGCGTCGCGCAGCCCGGTTTGATCCGTTGGGCGCTGACCAGCGGGCTGAGCATGATGCCGCCGGTTTCGGTCTGCCACCAGGTGTCGACAATCGGGCAGCGCTGTTCACCGACAGCATTGAAATACCATTCCCACGCTTCCGGGTTGATCGGCTCACCGACGCTGCCGAGCAATCTGAGGCTGGCGCGTGAAGTTTCCTTCAACGGTCCGGCGCCTTCGCGCATCAGCGCGCGCAGGGCGGTAGGTGCGGTGTAGAAAATGTTGACCTTGTGCTTGTCGATGACCTGCCAGAAGCGCGAACTGCTCGGGTAGCTCGGCACGCCTTCGAACATCAGTGTGGTCGCACCGTTGGCCAGCGGCCCGTAGACGATGTAACTGTGGCCGGTGACCCAGCCGACGTCGGCGGTGCACCAGAACACTTCGCCGTCGCGGTAATCCAGCACGTACTTGAAGGTCATTGCTGCTTGCAGCAGGTAACCGCCGGTGGTGTGCAGCACGCCTTTGGGTTTGCCGGTGCTGCCGGAGGTGTAGAGGATGAACAGCGGATCTTCGGCGTCCATCGGTTCCGGCGAGCAGTCGTCGCTGACCTCACGCACGGCCTGGTGGTACCAGAGGTCACGGCCCTCGACCCAATCGACCTCGCCCTGAGTGCGCTCGACCACCACGACGGTGCTGACGTTCGGGCAACTTTGCAGGGCTTTGTCGACGTTGTTTTTCAGCGGCACGAAGCGGCCGCCGCGCACGCCTTCATCGGCGGTGATCACGGTACGGCAGTCGGCGTCGAGGATTCGATCACGCAAGGAATCCGGGGAAAATCCGCCAAACACTACCGAATGGATCGCACCGATTCGCGCGCAGGCGAGCATGGCGTAGGCGGCTTCGGGGATCATCGGCATGTAGATGCACACCCGATCGCCTTTCTTCACGCCACGGCTTTTCAGTACGTTGGCCAGACGGCAGACGTGGTGATGGAGTTTGTTGTAAGTGATCTGCGCCGATTCGGCAGGATCATCGCCTTCCCAGAGCAGGGCGGTCTGCTCGCCGCGTTGCTTGAGGTGACGGTCGATGCAGTTGTAACTGACGTTGAGCTTGCCGCCGGCAAACCAGGCCGCTTCACCGGTTTTCAGGTCATAGCGCTGAACGGTCTGCCACGGCGTGCTCCAATCGAGGAAACGCGTGGCCTGCTCGGCCCAGAAGGCGCTGGGGTGTTCAATCGATTCGCGGTACAGGCGCCGATACTCGTCCTGGCTCAACTGAGCGGCCTGGCGCACGGCATCGGCTTTGGGGAACGTGCTGATATCGAACATGACGGTTCCTTATTCTTGTGGTGCGACACGAATAAAGATGCGCCGAGCGCTGCACAGGTTCAAGTCATGCGCCAAAACAACTGTGGGAGCGAGCTTGCTCGCGAAGGCGGCGGATCAGTTAACACAGTGTTGAATGACGCACCGATTTCGCGAGCAGGCTCGCTCCCACAGGGGAACAGCGTTGTGCCCGAAGGCTTTTATCAGCCGCGATGACGCCCGCGGAAGTAGTTGATCAGGCCCTGAGTCGAGGCATCGTCAGCCACGGTCTCGTCGCTGCCGACCAGACGGTTGTAGACGCCTTTGCCCAATTCCTTGCCCAGTTCTACGCCCCACTGGTCGAAGGCGTTGATGCCCCAGACCACGCTTTGCACGAACACTTTGTGCTCATACATCGCAACGAGCGCGCCGAGGCGACGCGGGCTGATGCGTTCGACCACCAGGGTGTTGCTCGGACGATTGCCCGGGATCACCTTGTGCGGCGCAAGTTTGCGCACGTCGTCTTCGCCCATGCCTTTGTCGCGCAGTTCGGCTTCAGCTTCCGGCAGGGTCTTGCCGAGCATCAGCGCCTGGCTCTGCGACAGGCAGTTGGCGTACAGCCACTGGTGATGGTCGGAAACCGGGTTGAAGCTGACGATCGGCACGATGAAGTCGGCCGGGATCAGTTGGGTGCCCTGGTGCAGCAACTGGTGGTAAGCGTGCTGACCGTTGCAGCCGACGCCGCCCCAGATCACCGGGCCGGTATCGGTCGACACCGAGGTGCCGTCCTGACGCACGCTCTTGCCGTTGGACTCCATGTCCAGCTGTTGCAAGTGCTTGGTGATGTTGCGCAGGTAGTGGTCGTACGGCAGGATCGCGTGGCTTTGCGCACCCCAGAAGTTGCCATACCAGACGCCGAGCAGGGCCAGCAGCACCGGCATGTTCTGTTCGAACGGCGCGGTCTGGAAATGCTGGTCCATGGTGTAGGCACCGGACAGCAGTTCCTTGAAGTTGGACATGCCGATGGCCAGCGCAATCGGCAAACCGATCGCCGACCACAGCGAGTAGCGCCCGCCGACCCAGTCCCACATCGGGAAGATGTTTTCTTCGCGAATCCCGAAAGCCACAGCGGCGGCGTTGTTGCTCGACACAGCGATGAAGTGGCGATACAGCTCGGCTTCCGAGCCGCCCTGCGCCAGGTACCAGGCGCGTGCGGCCTGCGCGTTTTTCAACGTTTCGAGGGTGTTGAACGACTTCGACGAAACGATGAACAGCGTGGTCTCGGCGCGCAGTTTCTGCGTCAGCTCGTGGAATTCGCTGCCGTCGATGTTTGCCAGATAGTGGCAACGTACGCCTTTCTGCGCGTAGGACAGCAGTGCTTCGGAGACCAGCTCAGGACCGAGGAACGAACCACCGATGCCGATGTTGACCACGTCAGTGATCGGCTTCTCGGTGTAGCCACGCCACAAGCCATCGTGGATGCGGCCGACCAGATCGGTGATCTGGTTCAGCACCTTGTGCACTTCCGGCATCACGTTGACGCCGTTGACCGACAACTTGTCGCCGACCGGGCGGCGCAGGGCGGTGTGCAGTGCCGGGCGGCCTTCGGAGGCGTTGACGATTTCGCCGTCGAACAGCGCTTTGATCGCGCCCTTCAGGTCGACTTCATTGGCCAGGCCCACGAGCAGGTTGCGGGTCTCGGCGTTGATCAAATTCTTCGAATAGTCGAGAAACAGACCGCAGCTACTGAGGGTGAACTGATTGAAACGCTGCGGATCGGCGTTGAAGGCTTCGCGCATGCTGAAATCCTGCATGGCTTGGCGGTGATCTTTCAACGCTTGCCAGGCGGGCAGAGCGGTAACGTCGTGAGGAGTGCGGTAGTACGCCATCGCTGCGGTTTTCCTTTTTACTTGAACGGCCTTTTGAACACGGTACAGATCAACCACGGGTTTTTAGCGCATGGGATCAACTGCGTCGACACGAGATCTGGACACAGGGCGAATACAGTAAACCTCGCGCTGCGTTCTGTCTTGACTTTGTCTGACCAGATCCCTGTACTTTTTTAACATCCGTTGAAGAATCTGGCCGACAAACGGAGGTGCCCGGAACACTTTCGCCCAACCGTCATGCGCCGAAAACACCTGTGGGAGCGAGCCTGCTCGCGAAGGCGTGGTGTCAGGCAACTTATAAGTCGCTGATACACCGCCTTGGCGAGCAGGCTCGCTCCCACAGGGAAAATTCGTTGCTGCTTAAATCGGGCTATCGAGATTCAGGTGCAGGTTGTCGATCAGCCGCGTAGTGCCGAGGAACGCCGCTGCCAGAATCACCAGATCGCGATCCTCCGCCGTCGCCGGACGCAACGTCAGGCCATGACGGATTTCCAGATAGTCCGGACGCAGCCCCGCCGCTTCCAGCACCTGCAACTGCGCAGTGATCAGCGCCGGGTAATCGCGCTCACCTTGCTTGATCGCTTCGGCAATGCTGCTCAGCACGCGATACACCACCGGTGCCACGGCGCGCTGGTCTTCATTGAGGAAGCCGTTGCGCGACGACAGCGCCAAGCCATCCGCTGCACGCACGGTCGGCTCGCCGATGATCTGGATCGGCATGTTCAGGTCATGCACCAGCGCGCGGATCACCGCCAGTTGCTGGTAATCCTTCTGGCCGAAAATCGCCAGGTCCGGCTGGACCATGTTGAACAGCTTGCTGACCACCGTCGCCACACCTTCGAAGTGCCCCGGACGGCTGGCGCCACACAGGCCTTCGGACAATTGCGGCACGCTGACCCGGGTTTGCCCGGCCATGCCGTCCGGGTACATCTCTTCAACCGTCGGCGCAAACAGCAGGTCGCAACCGGCTTCGAGGAGTTTTTCCTGATCGGCAGCGAGGGTGCGCGGGTATTTGTCGAGGTCTTCGCCGGCGCCGAATTGCAGCGGGTTGACGAAAATACTCGCAACCACGAAATCGACTCGCTGGGTAGCTTTGGTGATCAGGGCGACGTGGCCGCTGTGCAGGTTGCCCATGGTCGGCACGAAGCCGATGCGCTTGCCTTCACTGCGCGCGCGGGCGACGGCGGCGCGCAGTTCGCGTACGGTTTTGACGGTGTTCATGCAGAGAATCCGTGTTCGATGCCGGGGAACGTGGTGGCTTTGACTTCGCTGACGTAAGCCTTCAGCGCGGACTGGATGCTGTCCTGACCTTGCATGAAGTTTTTGACGAATTTGGGTACGCGGCCGGTGATCGACAGGCCGAGCATGTCGTGCAATACCAGCACCTGGCCGTCGGTGGCGTTGCCGGCACCGATACCGATCACCGGAATGCCCACGGCCTGGCTGATTTCTGCCGCCAGTTCGCTCGGCACGCACTCGAGCAACAGCATGGCCGCACCGGCCTGCTCCAGCGCGATCGCATCGGCACGCATCTGCCGCGCCTGATTCTCGTTGCGGCCCTGCACTTTATAGCCACCGAGAATGTTCACTGCTTGCGGGGTCAGGCCCATGTGCGCACACACCGGCACACCGCGCTCGGCGAGCAGGCGGATCGACTCCGCCAGCCACAGCTGACCTTCGACCTTGACCATGTGCGCGCCGGCCTGCATCAGCATGGCGCTGTTGGTCATGGTCTGTTCGAGGGTGGCGTTGGCCATGAACGGCAGGTCGGCGAGGATCAGGGCATCGCCATTGCCACGCTTGACGCTGGCGACGTGATAGGCCATTTCCGCCGTGGTCACCGGCAGGGTGCTGTCATGACCCTGCAGAACCATGCCGAGGGAGTCGCCGACCAGCAGCACTTCGACACCGGCCTCGTTGCAGGCGTGGGCGAAGGTCGCGTCATAGCAGGTCAGCATGGTGATTTTTTCACCTTTCTGCTTGAGGCTCTGGAGCGTGGTCAGGGTGATGGCTGGCATGTAAAAAATCCTCGTTCAGGCGCTCTGGAAACTGCTGCGAGTCACGCGCGTGATTCTTCATCTACTCAGGCGCACGGTCTTGTGTCGTGCTTTGAAAAGCCTGGATTGCGCCCGTTCATACCGGGTTGGCGGCAGCGGGACGCCTATAGTCGTGATGAGCCAACAGGAAGTCAATTGCGTGTGTTACCGCATTGTTACGCGGGCGGTGTTACCGGCGTTACTGATGCGATTCAGCGGCGCGGCGGGCCTGATTCGGGGGATTTTTGTCTGACAAAAACTGGAGATTGGCAGGTGACCTGTGGCGAGGGGATTTATCCCCGTTGGACTGCGAAGCAGGCCCAAATCTGACCAAGCTGTACACAACATGGGGCCGCTCCGCGACCCAGCGGGGATAAATCCCCTCGCCACATAACCACATTTCACAGCAGATTTTTGTCAGGGCTGGGAGAGGCGTTCAAGGCCGACGAACGGGCAGGCGGCCAGCAGGTCTGTCAGCGTGCGGCCATCGGCGAGACGCAGATCCTGCGGTGCCAGTTCAGCGAGGGGATAAAGAACGAACGCCCGCTCTTGGATCTGGTAATGCGGGACCTTCAGCCGTGGCTCATCGATCAGGCGATCGCCGAACAGCAGAATATCCAGATCCAGCGTGCGAGGCCCCCAGCGCTCAAGACGTTCGCGGCCCTGAGCGTTTTCGATCGCTTGCAAGGCGTCGAGCAGCTCGATCGGTGCGAGCGAGCTGTCGAGGGCGGCGACGGCGTTGGTGTAACGCGGCTGGCCCGGCAGCAGCGAATCGCTTTGATAAAAGGCTGACACGCCGGCAAGACGTGTCTGCGGCAATTGGCCCAGCGCCGCGATGGCGCTGCGCAACTGGTCGGCCGGGTCAGCGAGGTTGCTGCCCAGGCCGATGTAGATGCGTTCCATGCTTACTCGCCCGTCGCGCTCGAAGCACCGGCGCGCTTGCGCTTGGAACCGCCGCTGCGGCGACGTTTGCGCGGTGCGCCGCTGGCATCGTCACCCTTGCCGCTGAGGTCGCGGATCATGTCGCGACGCTCGCTGTCATTGGCGTCCTGATAATCGGTCCACCATTCGCCGAGGCCATCGGTCTCCTCACCGGCGCTTTCACGCAGCAGGAGGAAATCGTAACCGGCACGGAAGCGCGGGTTGTCCAGCAACAGATCGGCGCGTTTGCCACTGCGCCGTGGCAGGCGTTCCTGCATGTCCCAGATTTCGCGGATCGGCATGGTGAAGCGCTTCGGAATCGCGATGCGCTGGCACTGCTCGGCAATCAGTTCGTGAGCGGCTTCCTGCATCGCCGGAATCGGCGGCATGCCACGTTCCTGCAGACGCAACACTCGCGCCGGCAGCGCCGGCCAGAGCAGGGCGGCAAAGAGGAACGCCGGGGTCACCGGTTTGTTCTGCTTGATGCGCAGGTCGGTGTTGGTCAGTGCTTCGCTGATCAGCGTGTGGGTGTATTCCGGATTGTATTCCAGCGCCTCGGCACTGGCCGGGAACAGCGGGGCGAACAGTTGCAGATCAACCAGCATTTCAAAGGTGATCGCGCCGTGCCCGGACAGGAACAGCTTGAGCACTTCTTCGAACAGTCGCGCCGACGGAATCTCGCGCAGCATCGGCGCCAGCTCACGGATCGGCTGCACGGTGTGCTTCTCGATGCCGAAGTTGAGCTTGGCGGCGAAACGCACGGCCCGCAGCATGCGCACCGGGTCTTCCTGGTAACGCTGCTTCGGGTCGCCGATCAGGCGGATCAGGTGATTGCGGATGTCGTGCACGCCATTGGCGTAATCGAGAATGCGCTCGCTGACCGGGTCGTAATACAGGGCGTTGATGGTGAAGTCGCGGCGTTGCGCGTCTTCTTCCAGGGTGCCGTAGACGTTGTCGCGCAGAATCCGCCCGCTCTCGTTGCGCGAAGACTGGTTGCTGTCTTCGTCGTCTTCGTTGACCGGGTGATTGGCGCGGAAGGTCGCGACTTCAATGATTTCGCGACCGAAATGGATGTGCACCAGCTTGAACCGGCGGCCGATGATTCGCGCATTGCGGAATTCGGCCCGCACCTGCTCGGGGGTGGCGCTGGTGGCGACGTCGAAGTCCTTGGGCGTGATGCCCAGCAGCATGTCACGCACGCAACCACCGACCAGATAAGCCTGGTAACCGGCACCTTGCAGGCGTTCGACGATATTCACCGCATAGCGGCTGAACTGCGTTTTCTGCAGCGAATGTTGGCCGCTGTTGAGCACTTCAGGGGTGCTGCGGATGTGTTGCGTACGACGCACGGGAGTTCGGAATGACTGGAACAGCTTCTTCAGCATGGGATGCACTGTTTGAAGGAATGTTCGGCCATACCAAAAGAATGACCGCATGATGGGCGCAGATTCTAGCATTTAGTCGGGGGATGGTGTAGGACGCGGCAGATATGAGCTGCAAGCCCCAAGCTACAAGGGTCGAGCGAGGAAAACGGGGGGATTTCACGGAAGGGAGAAACTACAAGGGGAGCCGAAGCTCCCCAAGAAGTAGTTGCGTGCTCTTTTTATTATTGATTCGGGCTTCTTGTTTTTGTTGAGTGCCCTCGCCACGAAGTGTTTCCTTCGTGACCCTCCCAATCGGGAGCCAAGAGCAAACGGATTGCTTTGGTCGCTGAATTGCAGTGATCTGTCGATCCAACCAGTACAGGCTCTGTCTTAGGACAGTTTTTGTTGTTCTCGGCCTGGTCGTGGGGCAAGCCCCAAATACAACGCCTCTCCAAAAGAATCAGTTAGCTGCGCCTCTCGCCGTCTTGTTTTTATTGTGCGTGAGTCGATTCGTCTTATTTTTATTGTCTTGTGCATTGCTTGTTATTGTTCTTGTACCAAACATATAGCAGGGTGCGTGCCAACTTTTGTCTCGCCCAGTAAAACAAGGGGTTAGGTCGATATAACCGTTTTGCAGGGGCGAAAAAAAGCCGGGGTTTCGTTACCGATAACCCCGGCTTCTGTTACGTGAATCGACTGCGGTAACAGTTTTTTCACATTGTCATGCGTTACCCGCGCACGCGGTGGGTAACGCTCAGCTCTCGCTGGCGACCCCGGTCTTGCGCCGTGGAATGCCCAGACGCTGGCGGCGTTCCCACAGGCATTTGCGGCTGACGCCCAGTTTGCGTGCCAGTTCGGTCTCGGTCATGTGGTCCTGATGCTCGAGGACGAAGTGCTGGAAGTAATCCTCCAGCGACAGATCCTCGGTCGGCTCATGGCTGCTGTTGCTGGCGTTACCGCCGGTTTGCGGCGGCAGACCGATGAACTCGTCGTCTTCCAGATCGCTCAGCTCGATGTCGATGCCCAGCAGGTCGGCCGAGATCTCCGGGCTTTCGCTGAGAATCACCGCGCGCTCGACGGCGTTTTCCAGCTCACGCACGTTACCCGGCCAGGAATAGTGCCGGATCGCCTGTTCGGCATCGGCGGCGAATTTCAGGTCGGTGCGATTGATCCGCGCGCTCTGGCGAGCGAGGAAGGCATTGGCGATTTCGTTGACGTCGGCGCCACGCTCGCGCAGCGGCGGCAGCTTCAGGGCAATCACGTGCAGACGGTAATAAAGGTCTTCACGGAACTGACCGATTTTCGCCAGGCTCTTCAGATCGCGGTGAGTTGCAGCGATCAGGCGCACATCGACTTTCTGCGACTGCACCGAACCTACGCGGCGAATTTCGCCCTCCTGCAGAACCCGCAGCAGGCGAGCCTGGGCTTCGAGGGGCAGTTCGCCGATCTCATCGAGAAACAGGGTGCCGCCGTCCGCCGCTTCGACCAGACCGGCGCGACCGGCACTGGCGCCGGTGAACGCGCCTTTCTCGTGGCCGAACAGTTCTGATTCGATCAGGCTTTCCGGAATCGCCGCGCAGTTCACCGAAATCATCGGCGCCTTGGCGCGTTTCGACAGATTGTGCAGGGCGCGGGCCACCAGTTCTTTACCGGTACCGGACTCACCCTGAATCAATACGTTGGAATCGGTTGGCGCGACTTTGCGGATCTTGCTGTACAGGTCCTGCATCGGTGGGCAGGAGCCGATGATGCCAATTTCACCATTGCTGTTATCCACAGCAGCTTTGCCATTGCCAGCGGCAGGCTTGCTCGCCGTAGCTTCGCCGGCAGCCGGCGCCGACTGGCGATCGCGCAGGATCCGCGCAACCGCCTGGAGCATTTCATCGTGGTCGAACGGCTTGGCGATGTAATCGACCGCGCCCATTTTCATCGAGTCGACCGCCGAGCGCAGGCTGGCGTAACTGGTCATGATCAGCACCGGTGTGCCCTGGCCGAGCTTGATCAGCTCCGTGCCCGGAGCGCCCGGCAGGCGCAGGTCGCTGACGATCAGATCGAACGTAGGAATGGTGAAGCGTTCTTGTGCTTCCTGCACTGATCCGGCTTCGCTGACCTGGTACTGGTTGCGTTCCAGCAGGCGGCGCAAGGCGGAGCGGATAATGGTTTCGTCTTCGACGATCAAAATGTGCGGCATTGATTCGATACTCTCGACGGTCTCAGTTCACAGCGGACGTCGCTTCGACATGACGCGGTAAGGTCACCCGGATACGGGTGCCGCGTTGGCTTTGTACATCAGCCGGGCTGTCGATGGTGATTTGTCCATAATGCTCTTCAACGATGGAATAGACCAGTGCAAGGCCCAGACCGGTGCCTTCACCCGGATCCTTGGTGGTGAAGAAAGGTTCGAACAATCGGTCCATGATGCTCGACGGAATGCCACTGCCTTCGTCTTCGACGATCAGATCGACCGTGTGTTCGCCGGCTTCGCTCTTGACCCGTACCGCACTGTGCGGCGGCGAGGCGTCGCGGGCGTTGGAGAGCAGATTGATCAGCACCTGGGCGAGCCGTTGCGGGTCGCCTTCGACCCAATGATCGGGATCGCACAGGTTGTAGAACTGCACTTCGAAATTGCGCCGGTTCAGCGCCAGCAGGCCAATGGCGTCCTGCGCGACTTCGGCCAGACACACTGGTTCGTCGTTGTGCTGATGGCTGCCGGCATGGGCGAAGCTCATCAGCGACTGGACGATGCGCGAGACGCGTTTGGTCTGCTCGAGAATCTGCCCGCTGATTTCCGTCAGCTCGCCGTCGTCTTCGCGCTCTTCGCGCAGGTTCTGCGCCAGGCAGGCGATGCCGGTGATCGGGTTGCCGATTTCGTGGGCCACACCCGCTGCGAGTCGACCGATGCTGGCCAGCCGTTCGGAATGCACCAGTTTATCTTCGAGCATCTGCGTTTCGGTCAGATCCTCGACCAGTAACACCAGGCCACTGTTACCCGGGGCCAACGGCTCGTCGATTGCCGCTTTGTGCAGATTCAGCCAGCGGGTCTGACCATCGAGGGCCAGATGCTGTTTGTGCAAATGCTCGTCGGGCAGGTTGATGAAGCCTTGCAGCAATTCTTTCCACGGGTTGGCGATCGTGCTCAGGCGCGAACCGACCACTCGCTGTGCGGCGATGCCGGTCAGCTCTTCCATCGCCTTGTTCCACATCAGGATCTCCTGATCCTTGGCCAGCGAGCAGACGCCCATCGGCAGTTCCTGCAAGGTCTGGCGGTGGTAGCGGCGCAGGGCGTCGAGCTCGGCGGCCAGGCCGGTGAGGCGCGAGTGGTAATCCTCGAGACGGCTTTCAATGAAGTGAATGTCTTCGGTGACGTAGTTTTCGCCGCCAGCCTTATAGGGCAGGAAGGTTTCCACCATATCTTGCGCAACGCTCGGGCCCATCAGGCCGGACAGGTTGGCCTCGATGCGGTCGCGCAACCGGCGCAAGGCATACGGCCGGCGTTCATCGAAGGGCAGATACAAGTCGCGCAGCGCTTGCTCGACTTCTTTCTGCGCAGCCTTGGCACCTAGCGGCTTGGCCAGCTGCGTGGCGAATTCCTGCGGCGAGGCGGCGTGCAGTTCGCGGCGTTGCGGGCGCCGCACGTTGTCCACTGCACAGGCTTCGGCGGCGCTGGCTTCTTCCGGGCTGGCGTTGGTGAACAGCGAGATCAAAGTGAACATCAGCACGTTGGCCGCCAGCGAGGCGATGGCCGCCATGTGCCAACTGGTGTCGTCGAGCACGTAGATCATGTTTAGCAGCGGGATATAGAAGCCCTGCAGATTGCCGACCAGCGGCAGCAGCATGGTCACCACCCAGACCGTGATCCCCGCCAGCAGACCGGCAATGAAGCCGCGGCGGTTGGCGGTCGGCCAGTACAACACCGACAACACCCCGGGCAGAAATTGCAGGGTCGCAACGAACGCGACGATGCCGAGGTTGGCCAGATCCTGTTCGACGCCGAGCATCAGGTAGAAACCGAAACCGGCCATGATGATCGCCACGATCAGCGCCCGACGGGTCCATTTCAGCCAGCGGTAGATATTGCCTTCGGCCGGCGGCTGATAGAGCGGCAGCACCAGATGGTTCAGCGCCATGCCCGACAAGGCCAGGGTGGTGACGATGATCAGGCCACTGGCGGCGGACAGGCCACCGACGTAGGCGAGCAAGGCCAGCGGTTTGCTGTTGGCGGCGATGCCGATGCCGAGGGTGAAATATTCCGGGTCGGTGGTGGCGCCGAGTTTCAGCCCGGCCCAGAGAATCAGCGGTACGGCAAGACTCATCAACAGCAGAAACAACGGCAGGCCCCAACTGGCGCTGACCAGCGAGCGCGGATTGAGGTTTTCCGTAAAGGTCATGTGATACATGTGCGGCATCACGATCGCCGAGGCAAAGAACACCAGCAGCAGCGTGCGCCACGGACCTTCCTGCAACGGCGTGTGCAGGGCGGCGAGGGCGGTCTGGTTTTGCAGCAGCCACAGTTCGAGCTGTTGCGGGCCGTCGAACACGCCATACAGCGCGTACAGGCCAACGCCGCCGAGAGCGATCAGTTTGATGATCGATTCGAAAGCAATCGCGAACACCAGCCCTTCATGTTTCTCGCGCGTGGCGATGTGCCGGGAACCGAAGAAAATCGTGAACAGAATGATCAGCGCACAGAACGCCAGCGCCACGCGGCTTTGCACACGTTCGCCGGTGAGAATGCCGATCGAGTCGGCCACGGCCTGAATCTGCAAGGCAAGCAATGGCAAGACGCCAATCAGCATGAAAATCGTGGTCAGCGCACCGGCCCAAGTGCTGCGAAAGCGGAAGGCAAACAGATCGGCCAGCGACGACAGTTGATACGTGCGGGTGATCTTCAGGATCGGATAAAGCAGCACCGGCGCCAGCAGGAATGCACCGGACACGCCGAGATAACTGGACAGAAAGCCGTAACCGTACTGATAGGCCAGGCCCACCGTGCCGTAGAACGCCCAGGCACTGGCGTAAACCCCCAGCGACAGGGTGTAGGTCAACGGGTGGCGAATGATCGCGCGCGGGATCATGCCCCGTTCGCTGACCCAGGCAACGCCGAACAGCGCCGCCAGGTACGCGGCGCTGATCAGGATCATCTGGGTCAGGCTAAAGCTCATCGGCATCTTTTTGGCTCTGCAGGATGAAGGTCACGACAATCAGGATCAGCCAGAGCAGATAAGGGCGATACCAGGCGCCCGTCGCGTCGATCCACCAATCCATGATGGCGGGGGAGAACAGGTAGATCCCGACGACCAGAAGCAGGACCAAGCGATAGATGTACATCCCGGCCTCTCTTTTTTATGCGCGTGCCCGAAAACGTGCGGCGATGGTAACGGATGGGCGCGCGACTGCAAGTGTCGTCATTGCAGTTGCGCTTCGGGCAGGGTCAGTGTGCGCGGGATCCGGTCGGCATCCCAATGCGCGCAGCCCCAGGCCAGCAGTTCGCCCGGCGAAGCGTGAGCCAGTTCGGTACCGGGATTCTGCCCCAGCGCGCGCAAGGCCCGCAGCAGCAACGGCGTGGCCTGATCGGCTTCGAGCGGCGGCGAGCGGTAGGACTTGCCGAGTTTGTTGCCGTCCGGCTGGGTGATCAGCGGCAGGTGCAGATAGCGCGGCTGTTTCAGGCCGAGCAGTTCTTGCAGGTACAGCTGACGCGGCGTCGAATCGAGCAGATCGGCGCCACGCACAATATCGGTAATGCCTTGCCAGGCGTCATCGAGTACCACCGCGAGTTGATAGGCGTAGAGACCATCGCGCCGACGGATGACGAAGTCGCCGACGTCGCGGCCCAGGTGCTGGCGATATTCGCCCTGCACGCGATCAATGAAGTGGTATTCCAGCTCCGGCACGCGCAGGCGGATCGCGGCGTCGTGCTGTTCATGCCCGGCATTGCGGCAAAACCCCGGATAAATCCCGTGATAGGGCTCCAGTTGTTTGCGCGAGCAGGTGCAGGCGTAGGCCAGGCCATGATTGAACAAGCTATCGAGCACTTCGGCATAAGCCGCGTGTCGATCGCTTTGGCGGACCATTTCGCCGTCCCATTCGAAACCGTAGCTTTCCAGCGCCTTGAGAATCGCCGCTTGCGCACCGGGCTCTTCGCGCGGCGGATCGAGATCTTCCATGCGCACCAGCCAGCGCCCCCCGACGGAGCGGGCGTCGAGGTAAGACGCCAACGCAGCGACCAGCGAACCGAAGTGCAGGTGGCCACTGGGGGTGGGGGCGAAGCGGCCGATGTAGGCGGGGGATTTGGCAGTCATGAGGCGATAAAGGCTATTCAGAATTTGAGCAGGTTACCTCTGTGGGAGCGAGCCTGCTCGCGAAAGCGCTGTGTCAGGCAATAATGAGCTGTCTGAAGGGACGCTTTCGCGAGCTGGCTCGCTGCCACAGAGGCAGAAGCAGGTTCCGCGGGCAAAACACAGAAACAAAAACGGAGCGTTCGCACGCTCCGTTTTTCGTTCAGGTCGAGATTACTTGCCGACCTGCTTTTCCTTGATTTCCGCCAGGGTCTTGCAGTCGATGCACAGATCCGCTGTCGGACGGGCTTCGAGGCGCTTGACGCCAATCTCGATGCCGCAGGACTCGCACCAGCCGTACTCTTCGTCTTCGATCAGTTGCAGCGTCTTGTCGATTTTCTTGATCAGCTTGCGCTCGCGGTCGCGGGCGCGCAGTTCGAGGGCGAACTCTTCTTCCTGGCTGGCACGGTCGGCCGGGTCAGGGAAATTGGCCGCTTCGTCTTTCATGTGATCAACCGTGCGGTCGACTTCCTGCATCAAGTCCAGTTTCCACTTGTTCAGGATCTTGGTGAAGTGCGCGCGCATTGGAGCGCCCATGTACTCTTCACCCGCCTTCGAAACATAAGGTTCGAAGCCGCTGATCGTGTCTTTCTGCTGTTGCTTTGCTTGGGTGGACATGAAATAGACCGCCTCTACTCTTGTAATCCATTGCGCAGGATTGCTCCATCACCGACACCTGCCGGCCCTGCGGCTGCAAGCGGGCGAACTTACCAGATCAAATCAGCCTGCGCTACTCCCGGATGTCGAGCCCCCGGCGGGTGGCGCTTGCAGATGTCTGACAAGCCGTGTCTGTGGGAAGGGAGACCTGTTCAATCACTGATTTTAGTCAATCCTGGAGCGTACGTTCAGATCGTTACAGTCCAGCGTTCTTGAGGCTGTGACCTTCATGGGTTCTCGCTCGTTCCGGCAGACAGGTAGAATCGTCTCTTTTTTCCGTCGAAGGCATTCCAATGGGCCCCTACAGTGCGCGCAGTCGTGCGATCGAACCGTTCCATGTGATGGCGCTGCTGGCGCGGGCCAATGAATTGCAGGCCGAAGGCCACGACGTGATCCATCTGGAAATCGGCGAGCCGGACTTCACCACCGCCGAGCCGATCATTCGCGCCGGGCAAGCTGCGTTGACGGCGGGCAAGACCCGCTACACCGCCGCCCGTGGCATTCCCGAACTGCGCGAGGCGATCGCCGGTTTCTACCAATCGCGTTACGGTCTGAATATCGACCCACGGCGGATTCTGATCACGCCGGGCGGCTCCGGCGCGCTGTTGCTGGCCAGTGCCCTGTTGGTCGATCCGGGTAAACACTGGCTGCTCGCCGACCCGGGCTACCCGTGCAATCGGCATTTCTTGCGGCTGGTCGAAGGCGCGGCGCAATTGGTGCCGGTCGGGCCGGAGGTGCGTTATCAACTGACCCCGGATCTGGTCGAGCGGCATTGGGATCACGACAGTGTCGGCGCTCTTGTCGCTTCGCCGGCCAACCCGACGGGCACTTTGCTGACCCGCGATGAACTGGGCGGATTATCCACAGCGATCAAGGCCAGGCACGGGCATTTGGTGGTGGATGAGATCTACCACGGCCTGACCTACGGCACTGATGCTGCCAGTGTGCTGGAAGTCGATGACGGCGCTTTTGTCCTCAACAGTTTCTCCAAGTATTTCGGTATGACCGGTTGGCGCCTGGGCTGGCTCGTGGCGCCAGACGCGGCGGTCAGCGAATTGGAAAAGCTTGCGCAGAACCTCTACATCAGCGCGCCGAGCATGGCGCAGTACGCGGCGCTGGCCTGTTTCGAGCCGGCCACCATTGCGATTCTCGAAGAACGCCGCGCCGAGTTTGCGCGCCGTCGCGACTTCCTCCTGCCGGCGCTACGTGAACTTGGTTTCAACATCGCCGTTGAGCCGGAAGGCGCGTTTTATCTGTACTCCGATATCAGCCGTTTCGGCGGTGATGCCTTCGCGTTCTGCCGGCATTTCCTCGAAACCGAGCACGTTGCCTTTACGCCCGGACTGGATTTCGGTCGTTATCAGGCCAGCCATCACGTGCGCTTCGCTTACACACAAAACCTCGCACGTTTACAGGAAGCGGTTGAGCGCATTGCGCGCGGCTTGAAGAGCTGGCAAGGCTGATGCGCTTTTATCCTGCTCTGGAAGAAGCGCGGCTGATTCGTCGTTACAAGCGTTTTCTCGCCGATATCGAGACCGTTAGCGGCGAATTGCTGACCATTCACTGCCCCAACACCGGTTCGATGCTCAATTGCCAGGTCGAGGGCGGGCAGGTCTGGTTCAGTCGCTCCAATGACCCGAAACGCAAATTGCCCGGCACTTGGGAAATTGGCGAAACCCCGCAGGGCCGGCTGTTTTGCGTCAACACCGGGCGCGCCAACGGCTTGGTTGAGGAAGCCTTGCAGGCGGGCGTGATCACCGAGTTGAACGGTTTTACCGCATTGAAGCGTGAGGTTGCCTACGGACAGGAAAAAAGCCGCATCGACTTCCGCCTCGAATACCCCAGTGGGCCGGCGTATGTCGAAGTCAAAAGCGTCACCCTCGGCTTCGACGGCACGGCGGTGGCGGCGTTTCCCGATGCGGTGACCCAGCGCGGCGCCAAACATCTGCGCGAGCTGGCGCATCTGGCGCGCGACGGCATTCGGGCGGTGCAATTGTACTGCGTGAACCTGACCGGCATCGATGCCGTGCGCCCGGCCGAGGAGATCGATTGGGCTTACGCCGAGGCGTTGCGTGAAGCGGTCGCCTGCGGTGTTGAGGTGTTGGCCTACGGCGTGCGCCTGGACCATGAAGAGATGGTCATCGACCGCCGACTCGACGTGCGGCTAAACGGTTAAACGTCGACCCACACGCCTTGTGTATCTTCCCGGCATTCAATTGCCGTGAGCGACTGCCCGGCGCAGGGGCCGGCGACGCATTCGCCGTCCTCGATCAGAAACAGTGCGCCATGGGTAGCGCACTGGATCAGGCTATTGCTCGGATCGAGAAACTGGTCGGGCTGCCATTCCAGCCCGACGCCCCGGTGCGGGCAGCGATTGAAATAGACAAACACCTTGCCGCCACGACGCACGGCAAACAGCTTTTTGCCTTCGATTTCGAAACCGCGACTGCCGGCTTCGGCCAGATCGCTGCCGGCGCAGAGAAACTTCATGGCTATCCTCAAATGTCCGCTCGTGTCTGGATATGTCCGAGCTTGACGTTCAAATGCAAACAATTATCAAATGGCGACCTTCTCCCACAGGGAGTCTGGCCGTTGCCGAGGATACTTGGCTCGCTGCGCCGATGCCCGGGAAACCTTGTTCAAGGAAGCTGCGTATGCGCCTGAAAACCCGCGTTGCCGTACTGTGCGTCGGCCTTTTTCTCAGCCATCAGGCGAGCGCAGCGGATTTACCGCAACGCTGGGTCAGCGCTGGCGGCGCGCTGTCGGAATGGGTCAGCGCGCTGGGTGGCGAGTCAAAACTGGTTGGGGTCGACACCACCAGTCAGCATCCCCAATCGTTGCAGGCGCTGCCGAGTATTGGTTATCAGCGCAGCCTGTCGGCCGAAGGCATCTTGAGCCTGCGCCCGGACATTCTGGTCGGTACCGAAGAAATGGGCCCGCCGCCGGTTCTGGCGCAAGTCAAAGCGGCCAAGGTCAAGGTCGAGTTGTTTTCAGCCCAGCCTGATCTGCCGACACTGGAAAAAAATGTCACTCAACTGGGCCAGTTGCTCGGCGCACAAAGCCAGGCAGCGCAGCTGCTGCAGAGTTATCAACAGCAGCTCCAGGCGCAGAAAGCGCGCGTTGCCCAAGTGCAGACCACGCAGAAAGCTCCGGGCGTGTTGCTGTTGCTTGGGCACGCCGGCGGCAAGCCGTTGATCGCCGGCAAGGACACCGCCGCCGATTGGTTGCTGCAACAGGCTGGCGGGCACAACCTTGCGACGCATACCGGCTACAAACCGTTTTCTGTCGAATCCCTCGCCAGCCTTGATCCCGAAGTGCTGGTGTTTGCCGACCGTGCGCTGACCGGCGAGGCCGCAAAAGCGGCATTGTTCAAGGAAAACCCCATCCTCAATTCCAGCCGGGCGGCGAAGAGCGGGCGGGTGATGGAGCTGGATCCGACGCTGCTGGTTGGCGGCCTCGGGCCACGGTTGCCGGCTGCTTTGCAAACCCTGACTGACGGCTTCTACCCGGCCAAGGGCGGCCAATGACCACACTGGTCAAACCCCGTGGCCTGTTTATCGGCCTGACATTGCTGTGTCTGCTCGCGATCTGGCTGTCGCTGGCGCTGGGGCCGGTGAGCCTGCCGCTGTTCGATACCTTGCGCGCGGCGCTGCGTCTGATCGGCGTGCCGTTGGCGCCGCAAGGTCTGGAGCAGGCTGAGCTGATTCTCGGCCAGATCCGCCTGCCGCGAACCTTGCTCGGCTTGGCGGTCGGCGGCGTGCTGGCGCTGTCCGGGGTGGCAATGCAGGGCCTGTTTCGTAATCCGCTGGCCGATCCGGGGCTGGTCGGGGTGTCCAGTGGCGCGGCACTTGGCGCAGCGATTGCGATTGTCGGTGGTTCGTTATTCGGCGGCCTGCCGGAGTGGTTCGGGCCGTATCTGTTGTCGGTGTGTGCGTTTCTTGGCGGGCTCGGGGTGACGGCGCTGGTCTATCGGCTGGGCCGGCGCAACGGTCAGACTCACGTCGCCACCATGTTGCTGGCCGGTATCGCGCTGACGGCGCTGGCCAGTTCGGCGGTCGGTCTGTTCACCTATCTGGCCGATGACGCCACGCTGCGCACCCTGACCTTCTGGAATCTGGGCAGCCTCAACGGCGCCAGTTACGCGCGGCTGTGGCCACTGCTGATCATCACCATCGGCGTGGCGCTGTGGCTGCCGCGTCGGGCCAAGGCATTGAATGCCTTGTTGCTCGGTGAATCCGAGGCCGGTCATCTGGGCATCGATGTCGAACGGCTCAAGCGCGAACTGGTGTTCTGTACCGCGCTGGGTGTCGGCGCGGCGGTGGCGGCGGCGGGCATGATCGGTTTTGTCGGGCTGGTGGTGCCGCATCTGGTGCGCCTGCTGGCCGGCCCCGATCACAAAGTTCTGTTGCCAGCCTCGGTTTTGGCGGGTGCGAGCCTGTTATTGCTCGCCGATCTGGTGGCGCGCCTGGCGCTGGCGCCGGCGGAGTTGCCGATCGGCATTGTCACGGCGTTTATCGGCGCGCCGTTCTTCCTTTATCTGCTGCTGCGAGGGCGTGCCTGATGTTGTCTGCGCACAATCTGCATGTCCGCCGTGGCCGCAAAGCAGTGCTCAGTGGGGTTACGCTCGGGCTCGAACCCGGCGAGGTGCTTGGGGTGCTGGGGCCGAACGGCGCCGGGAAAAGTACGTTGCTTGGCGCATTGTGTGGTGAGTTGCCCGCCAGCGACGGCAATGTCTCGCTCGATGGTCAGACGTTGAGCCACTGGAGCGGAACGCAGCGGGCACAACGACTGGCGGTGTTGCCGCAGGTTTCGACGCTGGATTTTGCCTTCGCCGTGGAAGAGGTCGTCGGCATGGGCCGCTTGCCGTACCAGACCGGGCGCGTACGTGATGACGAAATCGTCGCGGCAGCGCTGGCCGCCGCCGATGCCGGGCACCTGAGTGGGCGCAGTTATCTGGCGTTGTCCGGTGGCGAGCGTCAGCGCGTGCATCTGGCGCGGGTGCTGGCGCAACTCTGGCCGGGCCAGGCCGGGCAAACCTTATTGCTCGACGAACCGACATCGATGCTCGATCCGCTGCATCAGCACACCACCTTGCAAGCGGTGCGCGAGTTCGCCGATTGCGGCGCGGCGGTGCTGGTGATCCTGCATGATCTGAATCTGGCGGCACGCTATTGTGATCGTGTGCTGTTGCTGGAGGAGGGGCGCCCGGTTGCGCTGGATACTCCGCAGCAGGTGCTGCGTCCGGATACGCTTAAAGCAGTGTTCGGCCTGGAGGTTTTGGTGCAACCGCACCCGGAGCGTGGGCATCCGCTGATCATCGCCCGCTGAATCATCATCGAGGTGTCGCATGCGTGGATTGTGGTTGTTGGCGCTGGTGTTGCTCGCGGGCTGTCAGCACGTGGCGGCTCCGCCTGTGGGCGCTGATATCCGCGATCTGCGCAGCGGCGAGGTACTTACGGCGCAGCAATTGCTGACGCGTCTGGCTGAGCCTGAGCGTTTGATCATCGGTGAGCAGCACGACAACGCCGATCATCATGCCGCACAGTTGTGGCTGTTGCAGTCGCTCGGCGAGCAGCGAGCGCAAGGCAGTCTGCTGCTGGAAATGCTCTCGCCGGTTCAACAAGCGAAAGTCGATGCGGCACGCCAGTCGAAATCCGTTCCGGCAGATCTGCCCGCGGCATTGGCCTGGCAAGAGGGCTGGGACTGGAACCTTTACGGGCCGATCGTGCGCTTTGCCCTGTCGCAGCCGTATCCGCTGCTGGCGGCCAATCTCGATGACAGCGAAATCCGCGCGTTCTACCGCAATCCACCTGCTCTGAACGGTCCGCGCAGTAATGCGCTTTCGGTTAAAAAAACCTTGCTTGGGCAAATCAGTGAATCCCACTGCGGCCTGCTGCCCGAATCACAGATGCCAGCAATGCTGGCGATTCAGCAACAGCGTGATCGACGCATGGCCGAACGCATGCTGGCGGCGCCGATGCCTTCGATTCTGCTGGCCGGTGCCTGGCATGCGCGCAAGGATGTCGGCGTGCCGCTGCATCTGTCGGATATCGGCGCTGGCAAGGCGCCGATCGTATTGATGCTGGCCGAGCAGGGCGCTGCGGTATCGGCGGCGATGGCCGATTACGTCTGGTACACGCCGGCCACGCCGAAGCCGGATTACTGCGAGCAGATGCGCCAGCAATTCGCTAAATGACTTTTCTACGGGCAAAAAAAGACCCGGTAAAACCGGGTCAAATAACCGTGATTAGCCTGATGAGGAGATAATCTGAGAGTCCGAACCAAGGGCTTTTCAGAATATCGACTGATCTCGCGACCAGTTGTGATAATCATAGCGATTCTCATTACCGCGTCAACCGCTGATTTTGCAAATCTGTAATTTAGTTTTGCGAGCGGTGGTGAGGCCCTGTGAATAAAGGGCTTTGCGCTAGGTGCGCTGCGTCGTCAACTGCGTGATCCTGCGATTCAACTGGCCGATGCGTCGAGCCATACCCTCAATCAGGCAATGGGCGATCTTCGGATTGCTGCGGGTCATGCTCAAAAATTGATCACCGGGAATCAACATCAACGTGCTCGGCTCGGACGTCACCACCGAAGCGTTGCGCGGCTCGCCGGTAAACAACGCCATGGCGCCGAAAATCTCGTCCTTGGCCACGTCGCCTACCTTGTGCCCGTCGAGGAACGCCTCGGCATGCCCGTCAATAATCACAAAGACATGATCCGCTGCATCGCCCTGTTGAATCAGCACGGCGCCCGCCTCAACGCGTTTGAAGCCGTTGGTGCTGCGAAACTCCCGAGGTTTCAGCTCGGCCACGGCATGGGCGAGCAGCGCCATTTGCCCGAGCAGATAGCTCAGCAACTGCTCCGCTCGATCAGGGTCGGCATACAAATGCTGCAAAACCTCAGCGCGCCCATAGGGCACCAGGCGCACAGCGCTGTCGCTGCAAATGCGGCAGTCGCTCCATTGCTCGCCACGTTGCAGGCCGAGCAGATCACCTTCCTGCCAGTAGAACAGCGCACGGCCCGCGATGCAGCCATGTACCACGCCCTCGCTCAGCAGAAACAACTGATCGCTCGGCACCTGTGCAAACATATCGTCCGTTGCCTCCAGCTCGATGACCGGCGCGCACGGCGACAAATCCTGCAGCCACTGCCCGGGAAGATTCTGCAAGCGATTGATCAATGCGTCGGCGTGGGCCGATTGTTCCCCCAGTAAATACATGGCGTCAGCGCCTGTTCAGTTCTTGTGGCGCGCGGAAATGGCTTCGAGCTGTTTGTTCAAGGCGTCCTTGCGCTCGGCGGGGATGTCGTTCCAGTGCACGTCCATCAACGCGCCTTCGATCGCATACAACAACACCTTCGATGCGCGAAACCCCCGAGTACGCACGGCCCGGTAGGCATCCACTGCACCGAGGCGACGCAAGTCCGAGGCGCTGTGGATGCCCACGGCATGCAGCCATTGCGCCGACGTCTTGCCAAGATTTTTCAGGTGTTGCAGTTCATCATTCATCAAGCCTCCTTGCGACGGCAGAATGGTGCGTGGGCGAGCTTCTCAGCAGTGTAGCCATCAGTAGGAAAAGCGTGGTTGTTTGGTCGGATTCGACGCAAAAGCTTCTAAGAAAGGGGGGTAAAGGACCTGCGAACGCAGAGGGAAGCGAGTTAGGCGTTAACAATGTGGGGGCGAGCCTGCTCGCGAAGAGGGCGTATCAGACACAATCGATATCAGCTGACACTACGCCTTCGCGAGCAGGCTCGCTCCCACAGGGGAAAGGCGTGGCGTCAGGAAGATTTCCAGATTTCAGCGGGTGCGATAGCGCAACCGCGTGCCGAAATTCATCGACATCAGAATCTCGTCAGCACTCAGCTCCGGCGGAAAGTACGCCCCGGAAATCTGCGCATGGGCCAGGCTGGCGCCTTCGAGCGAAGCCTTGCGGAAGTCGATGCCGCGCAGGTCGGCGGAGCGGAAGTACGCATCGCGGAAATCCACGCCGTCGGCGTTCAGCTCGCGCAGGTCGAGACCACGGAAATCGCCGCCGACCATGTCGATCGGACCATCCAGTGAGCGTTCCTTGTTGAAGCCTGCGATGTCGTCTTTGTGCAGCAGGGCGTAAAGCGGAGTGTCGAGCAGTTTTGGCTGGCTCATGTCAGATCACCTGTTGGTTTTATGGCGCCAGTATAGTGCCACTATTTGACGACCGTGAAGCGAGCGAGGGCTTCACGGCCGAAATAGTTTTTTACAGGCCCGGCAGGCGCTGACGGATCTGCGCGACCACGGTGTCCAGCGTGCCGGATTCATTGGTCTGCACGCGTTTGCTGCGCAGGATTTCTTCCGGCGTCAGCGCTTCGCGGTTGGCCTGTTGCGCTTCGATCACGGCGAGGGTGGCGTCGGACGGATCCTTCTGGTCGGCCTGACGCATCGCCAGCCAGCTCTCGATTACCGCTTGCGGAGCGTTGCAGTCGAGGATCAGGAACGGCGTGCCGGTGGCTTCGGCAATCTTCGCCGCGTTGTCGCGCTGTTCACGCTTGAGGTAAGTCGCGTCGATCACTACCGGGAAGCCGGCGTGCAGGATCACCTCGGCGATTTCATGCAGGCGCGCATAGGTCGCGGTGCTGGCATCGGCGCTGTAAATGCCGGCCTGCACATCGTTGGCAACGGTCTGCTCACCGAACAGGCGCTTGCGCTCGACATCGGAACGCAGGCGAATCGCGCCCAGCGCTTCGACCAGGCGCATGGCCACATGGCTCTTGCCGACTGCGGAAACACCGTGGGTAATGGCCATGAAGCGCGAAGGAATGGTGCTGTAGCTTTCCGCCAGGTTGGCGTAGTTGCGGTACTGGCGCAGGGTGGTGGCGCGCTGCACCGCAGTCGCTTCCGCCGGCATGCTGAACAACGCCACCTTGGCCCGCACCAGCGCGCGGTAGGCTTTATAAAAGTTCAGCACTTCCAGGCCCTGATAGTCGCCGGTCAGTTCCAGATACTGGCTGACGAGGCGACGTGCCAGTGACTTCAGGCCACGGTCTTCCAGGTCCATCGCGAGGAAACCGGTGTCGGCCCAGACGTCAGTGAAACGGAACGGCTCGTTGAACTCGATGCAGTCGAAGATCACCACGTTGCCGTCGATGACCGTAGCGTTGCCCAGATGGATGTCGCCGTGGCACTCGCGGGTGAAGCCTTGCGCCTTGCGCTGGGCGAACAGTGGCTTGAGGCGCTCGAAGCTGCTTTCGGCCCAGGCTTTCAGGGCCTCAAGTTGCAGCAAATCGTTCTTGTCGCTGAGGAACGGCAGGATCTGCTCGAAGTTTTGCGCGACCGGTGCCATCACGCTGTCCGGCGTGCCGGCGTCGTGTTCGGCCGGGACTTTCGGGGCGTTGAGATGGAAATGGGCGATCTGCTCGGCCAACGCATCAATGTGCTGAGTGGTCAATTCGCCATTGGCTTGCAGGGTGCTGAGCAACCCGCTCTGGGGGAACTGGCGCATTTTCAGCACGTATTCGATAGCCGGGCCGTCGCCGCCCAATTGCGGTGCCTCGACGCTGCCGGTGATTGGCAACACGTCCAGATACAAATCAGCGGTCAGACGCTGGTTCAGACGCAGCTCTTCAGCGCAGAAATGCGCACGTGCGTCGAGGCTGGTGAAGTCGAGGAAGCCGAAATTCACCGGCTTCTTCACTTTATAGGCAAAGGGGCCGGTGAGAATCACCCACGAAATGTGGGTTTCGATGACCTGAAACCCTTCGACGGGATGCGGGTAGAGGGCCGGGTTTTGCAGGGCAGCGATCAGGGACTGGCTCACGGGCGATCCTTCAGAGGCGGGGGAATTCGAGGCGGCCATTATGGCTGCTTGCCCGCCTGACGCAAACCTCCGCGCGTGCCTGTTGAGGATCGATAAAGTGCGTATAATCCGCCGCCATGACTCGATCCCGATCCCCCCGTACCAAGAAAAAACCACCAGCCAAGGGCCTCAGCCCATGGTTGAGCTGGGCCATTAAACTCAGCCTGGTCGGCCTTGTAGTGCTGGCCGGCTTCGCCGTTTACCTCGATGCCGTGGTGCAGGAGAAGTTCTCCGGCAAGCGCTGGACCATCCCGGCCAAGGTATACGCGCGCCCGCTCGAGCTGTTCGTCGGACAGAAGCTCAGCAAGGACGATTTCCTCACCGAACTCGATGCCCTCGGCTATCGCCGCGAAGCCGTGAGCAATGGCCCCGGCGCCGCAGCCGTCAGCGGCAATACGGTTGACCTGAACACCCGTGGCTTCCAGTTCTATGAAGGTCTGGAAAAGCCGCAGCCGGTGCGTGTGCGCTTCTCCGGCGACTACGTCGCCGAACTGTCCTCGACCAACGGTTCGAAACTGTCGGTGGTGCGCCTCGAGCCGCTGATGATCGGCGGCATTTACCCGAAAAATCTTGAAGACCGCATCCTGATCAAACTCGATCAGGTGCCGCCGTACCTGCTCGAAACCTTGATCGCTGTGGAAGACCGCGACTTCTACAGTCACTGGGGTGTGTCGCCGAAATCGATCGCCCGCGCCGTGTGGATCAACACCTCCGGCGGCAAGATGACCCAGGGCGGCAGTACGCTGACCCAGCAGTTGGTGAAGAACTTCTACCTGACCAGCGAACGCAGCCTGACCCGCAAGCTCACCGAAGCGATGATGGCGTTGCTGCTCGAACTGCATTACGACAAGAAGGAAATCCTTGAGGCCTACCTCAACGAAGTCTTTGTCGGCCAGGACGGTCAGCGTGCGGTGCACGGTTTCGGTCTGGCCAGCCAGTTCTTCTTCGGCCAGCCTTTGTCCGAACTGAAACTGCATCAAGTGGCGTTGCTGGTCGGCATGGTCAAGGGGCCGTCCTACTACAACCCGCGTCGCAACCCGGAACGCGCGCTGGAGCGGCGTAATCTGGTCCTCGACGTGCTGGCGCAGCAAGGCGTGGCAACCGCCGAGCAGGTCGAAGCGGCGAAGAAAATGCCGCTCGGCGTGACGACTCGCGGCAAGCTCGCCGACAGCTCGTTCCCGGGCTTCATCGATCTGGTCAAACGTCAGTTGCGCGAAGACTACCGCGACGAAGACTTGACCGAAGAAGGCCTGCGCATCTTTACCAGTTTCGACCCGATTCTGCAGATGAAAGCCGAAGCCTCGGTCAATGACACGTTCAAGCGGCTGGCCGGGCGCAAGGGCTCGGATGACGTCGAAGCGGCGATGGTCGTGACCAACCCGGAAACCGGTGAAGTCCAGGCGATGATCGGCAGCCGTCAGGCCAGCTACGCCGGGTTCAACCGTGCACTGGATGCGGTGCGCCCGATTGGTTCTTTGATCAAACCGGCGGTGTATCTGACCGCGCTCGAGAAGCCGAGCCAGTACACGCTGACCAGTTGGCTGTCGGACGATCCGCTGTCGGTCAAGGGCGCCAACGGTCAGGTGTGGAAGCCGCAGAACTACGATCGCCGCTCCCACGGTACGGTGTTCCTCTATCAGGGCCTGGCGCATTCCTACAACCTGTCGACCTCGCGTCTGGGCCTGGAAGTCGGTGTGCCGAATGTGCTCAAGACCGTGGGTCGCCTGGGCGTCACTCGTGAATTCCCGGCGTTCCCGTCGATGCTGCTCGGTGCCGGCGGCATGACGCCGATCGAAGTGGCGACCATGTATCAGACGCTGGCCAACGGTGGTTTCAATACGCCGATGCGCGGCATTCGCAGCGTGTTGACCGCCGAGGGCGAGCCGCTCAAGCGTTATCCGTTCCAGATCGAACAGCGCTTCGATCCTGCCTCGATTTACCTGATCCAGAACGCCATGCAGCGGGTGATGCGTGAAGGTACCGGCAGTTCGGTTTATAACGTGCTGCCCAAGACCCTGACCCTGGCGGGCAAGACCGGTACCAGTAACGATTCGCGCGACAGCTGGTTCGCCGGTTTCAGTCAGGATCTGCTGGCGGTGGTCTGGCTCGGCCGCGATGACAACGGCAAGACGCCGTTCACCGGGGCCACCGGTGCGTTGCAGGTCTGGACCAGTTTCATGCGCAAGGCCGATCCGCTGCCGCTGGACATGCCGCAGCCGGACAACGTCGTGCAGGCCTGGGTCGATTCGCGCACCGGCCAAGGGTCGGATGCCAACTGCCCCGGCGCGGTACAGATGCCGTATATTCGCGGCAGCGAACCGCCACCCGGCGCCGCGTGTGCAAGCGAAACACCTGCCTCGCCGGAATCGGTGATGGACTGGGTCAAAGGCTGGATGAATTAAGCAAAGAGGGTTTCAAGTGAACAAGTGGTTGATTCCAGCGGTGACCGCCGTGGCTTTGCTCAGCGGCTGCTCCACCGTACAGCGTGGTTCGATTCCTGTGGTGGATTCGGGCACCGCCGTGTCCAACAGCGAGCGCATCGGCGCCAATGGCGGTTTCCGCCAGACCACGGTCAAGCGCCCGGTGCAGGGCCAGACTCAGGCGATTCCGCAAGGCGATACCGGCGTAGTGGTGATGGTGCCGGGTGGTGGTGCTGCGGTGTCGACACCGATCAGCTCTTCGCCGATCGTCCCGGGGCCTGCATCCGGAGGTATCACGTCGGGGCCGTACAACCCATCGGCGGTTGAGTCGGCGCCGATCAACTCCGGCAGCTACAGCATGCCGTCGACGCCAAGTGGCATTCCTTCGGCCAGCAGTGGCGGCGGTCTGTCGGCGGATGAGCAACTGGACGGCCCGGTACTCGCCTTGCTGACCACCGCGCAACAGCAACAGGCCGGTGGCGACCTCAACGGTGCTTCTTCCAGCCTGGAGCGGGCGCAACGTGTCGCCCCCCGTGAGCCACAAGTGCTTTACCGTCTGGCGCAGGTGCGCATGGCCCAGGGCGATGCGCCGCAAGCCGAGCAATTTGCCCGTCGTGCGCTGACCATGGCCAACGGTCGTCCGGACCTGCAAGCCAGCCTGTGGGAAATCATCGCTCAGTCTCGTGAGAAACAAGGCGATTCCGCCGGCGCCGCACTGGCCCGTCAGAAGGCCAAGGTTTCCCTGTGATGGACGTGCGTTTCCCGAAAATCGCCGATCAGCTGTTGCTGATCGAACGCGAGCTGCGTACCCAGGGTTGGTGGGATGAGGTTGAGCCGTCCGCCGAAGCGCTAAGCAGTGTCGAGCCGTTTTCGGTCGACACGCTGGACTTCGAGCAATGGCTGCAATGGATCTTCCTGCCGCGCATGAAGATGATCCTCGAACAGGATCTGCCGCTGCCGAACGCCTCGGGCATTCAGGAAATGGCGGAAATGGTCTTTGCCCAGCGCAACCTTGGCGGAAAGGATCGGCAGTTGCAGGTGCTGCTCAAAGAGTTTGACCTGCTGATCACTGCATCCCGCTGAACTAAACTGGGAACTGCCAGGCCTACTGGCAGTTCTCGGCAATCTGCTTCTTCGCTTCGACGATGCGTTCCTGACGCTGTGTATCGTCGAGCCTGCGCACATCCCCCTCGACCTCCTCACGCAAACGTGGATTGTTCTGCAGTTGCGCTAGGTTTGTGCGTGCCTGTTCGCAAAACGCCTTGAGCTGCGCCTGCTGCTCGGCGACCTGTTTCTTCACCTTGGCATCAATGGTTTTCTGATCGCCAAGAACGCCGCCGCCCGGCATCGGCGCAGCTTTCGGCGCGGGTGAGGAGGGTGTGTGTACAGTCGTCGACGGTTGGCCCTGCGGAGGCTGCGCATCGAAATGCGTGACGCCTTGGGCATCGACCCATTTGTAGATTTGAGCGGCCGAGCACCATGGGCTGAGGCCGATCAGCAGAGTGAGGAGGAGCGTTCGCATGCTGATTCCTTGGCAAAAATGCGCAATTGACGCTAACAGAGTAGCGCTTTTCAGGTTTTTTCTTGCGTTCTCATGTGCTTACCCACAATTAACCACACAGACGACTTGACTTGCAGAGGGCGAAACAGAAGAATCCAAAGTCCGCTGTAGAGGGACTGCCAGAAGCAGACCCACTCGGTAGATCATGAGGCGCACATCCGCGCCGACCTGTTACACCCGCAACGCGTTACCTCGCGCTGGGTGGGAAAGGCCCGCAACACTTGGGACGATCCCAATACTTGCTCAGTCAGTGCTGACGTAGTCGGCGACCACCGTCGCTCATGCTCTGCCGAGAAGTAAACCTATTAAGACCCGCCCCTTTTTTGTGGACGGTATTCTGGCGTTTTAGAGGTGAACAACGTGGAGCTTTTATCTGGCGGTGAGATGCTCGTCCGCTTTTTGCGTGACGAAGGCGTCAAATATATCTACGGGTACCCGGGTGGTGCTCTCCTGCATGTTTACGATGCCCTGTTCAAAGAACCGGAAGTGACCCACATCCTGGTTCGTCACGAACAAGCGGCGACCCATATGGCTGACGGCTACGCCCGTGCCACCGGTAAAGCCGGCGTGGTATTGGTGACTTCCGGTCCAGGCGCCACAAACGCCATTACCGGTATCGCCACCGCCTACATGGACTCGATTCCGATGGTGATCATTTCCGGTCAGGTGCCAAGCACCATGGTCGGCACCGACGCGTTCCAGGAAACCGACATGATCGGTATCTCCCGGCCGATCGTGAAGCACAGCTTCATGATCAAGCACGCTTCGGAAATCCCGGAAGTCATGAAGAAGGCCTTCTACCTGGCGCAATCCGGTCGTCCGGGCCCGGTCGTGGTCGACATCCCGAAAGACATGACCAACCCGGCCGAAAAGTTCGAATACGTTTTTCCGAAAAAAGCCAAGCTGCGCTCCTACAGCCCGGCCGTTCGCGGTCACTCCGGGCAGATCCGCAAAGCAGCGGAAATGTTGTTGGCGGCCAAGCGCCCGGTGCTGTACTCCGGCGGCGGCGTGATTCTCGGCAATGGCTCCGCGCAACTGACCGAACTGGCAAAAATGCTCAACCTGCCGGTGACCAACACCTTGATGGGGCTGGGCGCATTCCCTGGCACTGACCGTCAGTTCATCGGCATGCTGGGTATGCACGGCAGCTATACCGCGAACCTGGCGATGCACCATGCCGACGTGATTCTCGCAGTGGGCGCCCGCTTCGACGATCGGGTGATCAACGGCCCGGCGAAATTCTGCCCGAACGCCAAGATCATCCATATCGACATCGACCCGGCGTCGATTTCCAAAACCATCAAGGCCGACGTGCCAATCGTGGGTCCGGTCGAGAGCGTCCTGACCGAAATGGTCGCGATTCTCAAGGAAATCGGCGAGACCCCGAACAAGGAGTCCGTAGCCAGCTGGTGGAAGCAGGTGGATGAATGGCGCGGTGATCGCGGCCTGTTCCCTTATGAAAAGGGCGACGGCAGCAAGATCAAGCCGCAGACCGTGATCGAAACCCTCTGCGAAGTGACCAAGGGCGACGCCTTTGTGACCTCCGACGTTGGTCAGCACCAGATGTTTGCCGCGCAGTACTACACGTTCAACAAGCCGAACCGCTGGATCAACTCCGGTGGCCTGGGCACGATGGGCTTCGGTCTGCCAGCCGCGATGGGCATCAAACTGAGCTTCCCGGACGACGACGTTGCCTGCGTCACCGGCGAAGGCAGTATCCAGATGAACATCCAGGAGCTGTCGACCTGCCTGCAATACGGCTTGCCGGTGAAGATCGTCATCCTCAACAACGGTGTGCTGGGCATGGTTCGCCAGTGGCAGGACATGAGCTACGGCAGCCGTCACTCGCACTCCTACATGGAATCGCTGCCGGACTTCATCAAGCTGGCTGAAGCCTACGGCCATGTTGGCGTACGCATCACCGAATCGAAAGATTTGAAGTCGAAGATGGCCGAAGCGTTTGCCATGAAGGATCGCCTGGTGATCATCGATGTTGCGGTCGACACCAGCGAGCACGTCTACCCGATGCAGATCAAAGACGGCTCCATGCGCGATATGTGGCTGAGCAAGACGGAGCGTACTTAATCATGCGGCACATTATTTCCCTGCTTCTGGAAAACGAACCCGGCGCTCTGTCTCGCGTAGTTGGCCTGTTCTCGCAGCGCAACTACAACATCGAAAGCCTGACCGTGGCCCCGACCGAAGACCCGACCCTGTCGCGTCTGACGCTGACCACCGTGGGCCACGATGAAGTGATCGAGCAGATCACCAAAAACCTGAACAAGCTGATCGAAGTGGTCAAGCTGGTGGACCTGTCGGAAAGCGCTCACATCGAGCGTGAACTGATGCTGGTCAAGGTCAAGGCCACTGGCGCCCAGCGCGCCGAGATCAAACGCACCACCGATATCTACCGTGGACAGATCGTCGACGTCAGCGCCAGCGTGTATACCGTTCAATTGACCGGTACCAGCGACAAGCTCGACAGCTTCATTCAGTCCATCGGCACCGCATCGATTCTGGAAACCGTCCGCAGCGGCGTGACCGGTATTGCTCGCGGCGACAAAGTACTCAGCATCTAAACCAAATTAGCGCATGGCCTGAACGGCCGGATATAAGGGGAAATTCATGAAAGTTTTCTACGATAAAGACTGCGACCTGTCGATCATCCAGGGCAAGAAAGTTGCCATCATCGGTTACGGCTCCCAGGGCCACGCTCAAGCGTGCAACCTGAAAGACTCCGGTGTCGACGTTACCGTCGGTCTGCGTAAAGGTTCGGCCACCGTTGCCAAAGCCGAAGCTCACGGCCTGAAAGTGACCGACGTTGCTTCCGCTGTTGCCGCTGCCGACCTGGTCATGATCCTGACCCCGGACGAGTTCCAGTCCTCGCTGTACAAGAACGAAATCGAGCCGAACATCAAGAAAGGCGCCACTCTGGCCTTCTCCCACGGCTTCGCGATTCACTACAACCAGGTTGTTCCGCGTGCCGACCTCGACGTGATCATGATCGCGCCGAAAGCCCCGGGCCACACCGTGCGTTCCGAGTTCGTCAAAGGCGGCGGTATCCCTGACCTGATCGCGATCTACCAGGACGCCTCGGGCAACGCCAAGAACGTCGCACTGTCCTACGCCGCTGGCGTTGGTGGCGGTCGTACCGGCATCATCGAAACCACCTTTAAGGACGAGACCGAAACCGACCTGTTCGGCGAACAAGCCGTTCTGTGTGGCGGTACCGTTGAACTGGTGAAAGCCGGTTTCGAAACTCTGGTTGAAGCTGGCTACGCGCCGGAAATGGCCTACTTCGAGTGCCTGCACGAACTGAAGCTGATCGTTGACCTCATGTACGAAGGCGGTATCGCCAACATGAACTACTCGATCTCCAACAACGCCGAATACGGCGAGTACGTGACTGGCCCGGAAGTGATCAACGCCGAATCCCGTCAGGCCATGCGCAACGCCCTGAAACGTATTCAGGACGGCGAATACGCCAAAATGTTCATCAGCGAAGGCGCAACCGGCTACCCTTCGATGACCGCCAAGCGTCGTAACAACGCCGCTCACGGCATCGAAATCATCGGCGAGCAACTGCGCTCCATGATGCCGTGGATCGGTGCCAACAAGATCGTCGACAAAGCCAAGAACTGAGTCGTCGTTCCTTGTACGAAAAACGCGGCCTCGGCCGCGTTTTTTCGTTTGGGCCGGTGCTTCTGGTATAAAGCTGCATCGTTTGTGGCCGAACTGTCGTCCTCAAGCCTCTGTCGAATTTTTTCCAAACCGTTGCAAGGTAATGTCCATGAGCGAACGTCCCGAAGAGCCGAACAAGGCTTCCGACGCCGAAAGCCTGCTGCCCATCGATGAACACATCGAAGAAGGGCACGACGCTGAAGGTCGTAAAGTCCGGCATCGTGGTATCTATCTGCTGCCGAACCTGTTCACTACTGCCAACCTGTTCGCAGGCTTCTATTCCATCATCAACTCGATGAGCGCCCAGGCCGCGTTGAGCGCCGGCGACTCGGTGAATGCGAGCAAGTACTTCGCCTTCGCTGCGATCGCGATTTTCGTCGCGATGGTGCTCGACGGCCTCGACGGTCGCGTGGCGCGCATGACCAATACGCAAAGTGCCTTCGGCGCCGAGTACGACTCGCTGTCGGACATGGTCGCCTTCGGTGTTGCGCCGGCATTGCTGGCCTTCGGCTGGGCGCTGGGAGACATGGGCAAGGTCGGCTGGATGGTCGCCTTCATATATGTAGCGGGTGCGGCGTTGCGTCTGGCGCGTTTCAACACCCAGGTCGGCACGGCGGACAAACGCTACTTCATCGGTCTGGCCAGCCCGGCGGCGGCAGGTGTGGTGGCCGGTATTGTCTGGGCGTTCAGCGATTACGGCATCCAAGGTTCGAAGATGTCGTTCCTGGTGGCCTTGATGGTGGCGGCGGCCGGCATGCTGATGGTCAGCAACATCAAGTACAACAGCTTCAAGGAGCTGGATCTCAAAGGTCGCGTGCCGTTCGTGGCGATCCTCGCGGTGGTGCTGGTATTCGCTGTCGTGTTCAGCGATCCGCCGCGCATTCTGCTGCTGGTGTTCCTCGCCTATGCGGCGTCCGGTCCGGTGCAATATCTGTTGCGTCTTCGTCGTCACAAAAACGCCGAGTGATGTAATTTCCCGCATACTCCGCAGTCTATGGGTGCACCTGTCCTCCAAAGCTGCGGAGTTGTCATGTTGATCAAGATCCCCAAAGCATCCGACTGCCATGAGTCGGATGTCACGCCTGAAGCCATTTATCTCTCCCGCCGCCAATTGCTCGGCGCCACTGCTGCCGGTATTGCCGTGAGCAGCCTGCCACGCTGGGCCAGTGCCGCTGATGCCCCTCGCTACTCTGATGTCGAATCCGGCAAGGCTCCGGCCTGGTTTGCCGAAAAGCTTCCTTCTACTCAATGGGGGGCGGTCAACGTCAAGGACGAGGCGATCACGCCTTATAAAGACGCGACGAACTACAACAACTTTTATGAGTTCGGTACCGGCAAGGGCGATCCCGCGAGGAACGCTGGCGACCTGAAAACCGAACCCTGGAGCGTGGTGATTGACGGGGAGGTGGGTAAGCCGGGGCGTTATGCGCTGGAAGACTTCATGAACCCGTATCAGTTGGAGGAGCGTATTTATCGTCTGCGCTGCGTCGAGGCGTGGTCGATGGTCATTCCCTGGATCGGCTTTCCCATCTCGGCCTTGCTCAAGCAGGTCGAACCGACTTCCAAAGCGAAGTACATCCGCTTCGAAACCTTGCAGGATCCCAAGAGCATGCCCGGCCAGCGTTCCGGTTTTGCCTTGATCGACTGGCCGTATATCGAAGGCCTGCGTCTCGATGAGGCGATGAATCCTTTGGCGATCCTGGCGGTGGGCATGTATGGACGCGAACTGCCGAACCAGAACGGCGCGCCTTTGCGTCTGGTGGTGCCCTGGAAGTACGGCTTCAAAAGCGTGAAATCCATTGTGCGCATCAGTCTGGTCAGCGAGCAGCCGAAGACCACCTGGCAAAGCATTGCTGCCGATGAGTACGGCTTCTACGCGAATGTGAATCCTACCGTCGACCATCCACGCTGGACCCAGGCGCGCGAGCGGCGCTTGCCGAACAGCCTGTTCAAACCGAATGTGCGCGACACGCAGATGTTCAACGGCTACTCGGATGAAGTCGCTTCTTTATATACAGGGCTCGATCTGCGGAAGAACTACTGATGCGTTATCCGTTCTGGCGAGTGGGCGTTTTCATTGCTGCGGCGGTCTGGCCATTGCTGTGGTTCTATCAAGCGTTCGCCGATCTGCTCGGGCCTGATCCGGGCAAGGTGCTGGTTGATCGTCTCGGGCTTGGCACGCTGGTGTTGCTGTTGATTACGCTGAGCATGACGCCGTTGCAAAAGCTGAGTGGCTGGGCGGGGTGGATTGCAGTGCGCCGGCAGTTAGGGCTTTGGTGTTTTGCTTATGTGACGCTGCATCTGTTCAGCTATATGGCGTTTATCCTCGGGTTCGATTGGTCACAGTTGGGCGTTGAGCTACGCAAGCGTCCTTACATTATTGTCGGTGCGCTGGGCTTTCTCGGATTGCTGATACTGGCGGTGACGTCCAATCGTTATAGTCAGCGTCGTTTGGGAGCTCGCTGGAAGAAGCTGCATCGCCTGGTTTACCTGATTCTCGGACTGGGTTTGCTGCATATGCTGTGGATCGTGCGGGCCGATCTGGAAGAGTGGACCATTTATGCCTTTATAGGTGGCGTGCTTTTGCTGCTTCGTCTGCCGCCGGTGACGAAGCGAATCCCGCGTTTACTGGGTAAAAAGCAGAATCTGCAAGAAAAGCGAAATTAACGGTTGACGGCAGATTCCAGAGGTCTATAATTCGCCCC